>JABSRV010000191.1 GCA_013214905.1 Psychrobium sp.
AGCAGGTAGCTACTGCCGTTAATGAAATGTCTGCAACTGTCCAAGATTTAGCGATAACAGTTGCCAGTGCTGCTGCGGCGGCTGAACATGGCAAGAAATTGACCGAACAAGGGCAAGACGCGGTAAAAAACACCATCGGCGCCATCAGTGATTTGTCCATTCAACTGACCGAAGTAGATAGTATGATCGGTAAGTTATCAGAGGGCAGTAAGTCGATTAGTAAGGTGTTGACAGAAATTAGTAGCATCGCAGACCAAACTAATTTATTGGCATTAAATGCCGCTATTGAGGCGGCTAGAGCTGGTGAGCAAGGGCGAGGGTTTGCAGTGGTTGCCGATGAGGTACGTAACTTAGCGATGAGAACTCAACAGTCGACCGACGAAATTAGAGACTTACTGATTAAGCTGCAGACAGATTCAGATAGCGCGGTGATTGCCATGGACAAAGGGAATCGTTTGTCGGCGAATTGTGTCTCGTTGTCACATGTAACCGAAGAGGCATTGTTTAAAATCAACAGTGAAGTAGCCCAAATATCCGACTCAACCTTGCAGATTTCTAGTGCGATTGAAGAGCAATCGGTGGTGACCGAACAAGTAAGCCAAAGCGTTGTTCAAATCAATGAAATAACCATAAAATGTGAAGAAATGAGCTTAAATGCCAGCTCACTTTCAACCGGATTACTTGATAAATTGTCTGATCAGGCATTATTGGTAGGGCAATTTAAGTGTTAGTTGCGGATCAGATCAACGCCGAGCTTACCTAGGACTCGATCTTAGTTTTCCCAATGTTTTAGACTTAGACATTAAATAAGCCATAAGCTGGTGTGTTAGCTTGTGGCTCATTATTTCTTCTAGGTTAGAGCGCAATCCTAAAGCCAAAATGATCATTGCCATGACTTTCTTCATCAGAGAAACGTGCACTGGTTTCAAGTGTTGCCTGATGATAATTCCATGAACCACCACGCCACGCATGAGTAGGTCAATAATCAAAGGGTCAGTGGCATCGGCGATATCGCTGCCATCATGCACCGCATAAATGAAGTTGGCGTTGCCATTAGCCGCATATTCCGATTGCGCCTCAGTGGGCAGTTTTACGTCATAATAGAGAGAAAATGCTTTGCCTCCCCACCATTTAACAAAGCCAACGGGATAATTAGCAACATCTTCTAAAATAGGAAGGTCGCTTAGTTCTGGCCAGTTTTCATAGTCGTTTTTTAATACAGTGGTATCAGATTCTCTCGTTGTTGTGGTGTAATCGTAATAATCACACAGTGCTAACCAATCGAAGTCTACGTTCGGCTGTTTAATAAAAAATGGTGGTCGTTGTCTCTGTTATCGTGATCTTTCATGACTCGAGTACCCGACAATATATAAAGTGCTTTAGCGCTATATTCAGACGTATCAGTACCGACGACGTTTACCGAGGTAACACCATTTAATGTTGTTTCACTGATCTCGATTAGACCATCTTGATAGTCTCTTTTGAGAAAATCCACATACTGAGCAACTGATACTTAGGTCTCGCTAAGTTGATAATCGCTTAATGTTACCTGATGCTCGGTAGCACTGTCGGATTCAGGCGTAACGATAGTATCGACGGCTTGACTAACTTCCTCATCAGAGCCGCCACAACCCGTTAATGTAAGTGCGGTTGCCAATATTGAATATGCAACAAATTTGTTATTCAAAGATAAATGTCTCATGGTTTGTTAACTTGCAATAAAGGTAATCTTATATTTTAATGCTCACAAGCTCAGCGCTGTAAAGTTAGGTAAGATTTGTCGATACTCGAAATTCAAGATTTTAACGTGGAGGGGGATTTGAACTACCTGTTTAATCGCTTTTAAAATACGGTAAATTTATGTTTGTGGTTTCGGTTAAGGCTTAATTTTTTCGCCTTAACAATGAGGCGCCTACCACTCCACGGTGAGAGTGATATTGTCGGTTAGCTTGTCGTCGCTATCCGACGCTTAAATCAAATAGTTAGTATTGGATTTGAAGAGGCTTCTCACGCTATATAGCCTCTGAGTTATAGCAAACATTGCCGACAGGTTGTCAATTTCCAGTGTAAAGTCTGCTTGCTACTGGCCATTGGCCATTTTTTGCAACAGTAATAAACGCTGTTGTTCCTGTTTGGAAGGTTGATAAGGCGTATCGTTTAAATGTGTGATGGCGAAATTCTTGATCTCAAACTGACTAATCGCGCTGTCACCATATCTAGTGGGTTTTCCTGGCGCCGGCGACATAAGCTCTATGGTAAAAGAAGATAGGTATAATGAGCCTTTATGACCTTGTAGCACAGACTGATGTGCTTTCAAATCAATGGTGTTACTACCCTTATCGAGTTTTTCTTTACCTACTAAGTGCGCAATCGGTTGTTGGTTCGCATCAAATAGATTGGCGCGTAGACGATAAAGGCCACTAGCCTTGGTCGTTAACTTCGCTCTAATCACCATATCGGCATCTTGATGGAATGCAGGCTCAAACCCTTCAAGCGTTGCCACTGAGTCTATGTACTTTAACGCCAGTGCCATGGTGATATTTTTGCCACTAACACGAGCTCTGACATTAACTTGTAACTGATCTGGAAAGTCTTGCTGACCAACAAACTGTGCCGACCAATGACTACCGTCATATTCAAATGCACTGGTTAATAATACGTCACCGCTGGTCACGTCAACGATCTCTGCTTGCGCATAATCAATGTTGTCTCCGGTTAACGTCGCGAGGACTATTTCAGGAAAGGTGTAACGATATTTCGACAGTGACGCTGAGATTGTAGTGCCATTATCGTCAACAGGAATAGATTGGGGATTGAAGTGGTTCTGGTTTAAGCGGTCAAAATCATTACTGCTTAATGGTTGTGAATAAGCTGGGAAGGTAAGTTCAGCGCCATACGCTTTAGCAATCAAGGATGCTGAGTCATTTGAGGTTATTTTCTCAAGTTTAATAACCGCTTTAATTAATGGCATCACTGTGGGTTCAATAACGCGTTGAGGTTGCGCCGTGGCCACTTTACTATCTTCTTGAATAGAGTGTTCTTGCTCCACCATCGCGGTAACTGGCCAAAAGATCCACACCGTGGTTATTAATATACTAATGATAACGATTAGCTTGAGTACAATGCTATTTTTCATTATTTAATTACTCGATTGGTTACCTTGATAAGACGTTGTGCATTACTACAGCACACAACGCCTTATCAACGGTTAATTAATTGGGCATCGCGTCGTAAATTAGCGTTGACATGCTATCGTCATCGGAGTTTTCAACATAGAGATAATTACTGCGCCAAAACCACCAACCTGAAGATTGGGTGTAAGTATCAAAATTAATTGATGCGCCAGATAATAGATTCTTTTGACTGCTTGCAGCGGTGACTTTGCCTGCTTGTGCCGGCTCTAATAAAGAACCATGACTATAAGCAGCGCCCATTAACATTGGGTAATGGTAAGGCATAAACCCAGATACTGCGTCGCCTTGATTAGTGATTTTTCCGTTAAAATCAACCAATACACTACAGCTACCAAAATGACCCTGTTGATTACCGCCACAAGATGAATGACTACCAACCACACCATCGTCATTACCTTGAATAAACAGGCTGGTTATGCCGAAATATTCAGAGGCATCACCGACAAAGCGTAGTCGCGGGATTCTGGCATCGGGTAATGGCGCTATATGGCGTGCATTATTAACTTTCAAATCGTGAATAATTCCCAATTGATCGCTAAGTTCGCCGCCCAACCACGCTTCCAACGCAGCTTCTATAATAAATGTCCAAGTTTCCGCGCCTTGCGCAACACTTACTGCTAAATCAGCAAGCTCACTACCACCACCTGCGCCTGCAATATCAAATGTCGCCACAATATTAAGGGGGGCCAAACCGGCATTTTCCAGCCATGTAGCTTGGTTATCTATAATATAACGAGTCACTAAATCCCCGGTGGAATGCGTAACAAAGACACAACCAGGTTGGCAAAAGTTACTCTGTGAAAAGGACTTTAATTTTGGCCATAAATAATCGGTGGCAATTTTACCTTCTAGACGCTCAGTAGAAGGCCAATCAATACGGGCATCACTGATATCGTTCCAGTAACCTTGCCAGTACTCTTGCCCATCCACGGTCACATCAGCACCAAGTATTAGTTGCTGCGGCTGTAAACCATGGATCAGGACTATTTTATATTCTTTACTAACTACATCGGTCGAATATAGCATTGAGCAGAGTAGTGCCGCTGATAGAAAAATTTTCATTACATTCATATGTATCTCCAGTTATTGTTATTTTATTTTATTTTATTTTATTAAATTGAACTTTTACTGATTGGATATTGAACAGCTGAAATAATAAGCGAGGTTTAAACAGTTTTCAAGATGGGCTGGCTTATGGCAAAAGCGAATATCATTTAGCTGGTGAATGATGGTTATATTAAAACAACGGGCTGCCGTAACTTTTAGTTGGCTGAATGGTTTTTGTACGATTCAAGTTCTGAGGTATAAGCATTACATGATTTTTAAATTATATACATTCATTATTTTTACAAGTATTAGCCAATAAGGTCGGTAAAAAAATGATAAAAAAAGTTTTTTATAAACACTCAAAGTACCTATCTCCATATATTTCAGGTCATTCCTGTGATGATATATTGTTAAACGTTAGCTCTCCGGCTAAGAAATTCATCACCGCACCTGCATCTCTAAAGTTATCGCTCTCGAGTACTGATAATGCCGCTTTAAATGCTGTGACCACTTCAAAAGGAATATTGGACAGGCGTTATTTTATTGAACCACATTGAAACAGCATCTTAAAATCGAGACTACTCTGTTAATAGGTGTGTTCGACGTTTTTTTTATGCGCAGAAGATAGATACAGTGGGCGAAGTTATGAACATCGTCGACAATGGATAGTCGACATCAGTGGGAAAGAGTATTAAACAAACGAAGAGACTGACTAAACCCTAGGATTAGTCAGTCTCTTTTTTGTTGCAATTAGTTGCCTAATTAGTTATTTAAAATCACGGATCGGCAAAGTTAAGGTCGCACGATGACGTATCGCTTCATAGGCTTTACCAGAAAACGTACCAGGCTCGCGCTCAAGATACACAATATCTATGACATAGACACCAGGCCAAAGCGGAGTGAACCGACCAATGCCTTGTGCGTCTATACGTGGTTGCCATAGCCAACCATTTGGCGCATAAATGCTGATTTCAGCTTTACCGGTAAATGGTTTACCCTTGAAGAAAACCTGAAAAGGGATTTCTTGCTTAGGCGTTGACCCTAACGTACCAGCTCTAATATCAAGAGCACGTGTGAGAGGTACAATATCAAAATCTAGTTGTGGTTTTACCGCTGCCGTTCGTTCAGATACTTCGTCTTTTTTAAAGGCAAGTAACCGAGCTCTGGCGTAGAATATCGGTCGTATCACACCGATCCCATATTTAGTGTAATCAACCACGGGACTTTGATTATCCGTCGCCATCAAATCATAGACACCCGACTTTTTTGTCGATAACGTTGCCAAAAAGTGGTTTTGTTTTTGCTTTAATCTCAGGTTGGCTGTCGTAGTTGCCGCTGGACCGAGCACATGAAGTTTGGTGTTGCTGCGTTCATCAAGACGACCACCTGATATCTCACGTAAGTTCTCATGATACTCCCCAAAATAGATCTTCACTGGTACCGGTTGTCCCGTTTTAACCACCGCGGGCACATCGAACCACAAAGAATGGGCTACGCCATATTTGGTCACTACTGTTAACAGTAGCCCCATCGCAATTACCCCTGATAGCTTGCTCGCAGACCAACGAGCACGATCGCCTGTACGATCTAATAATTTCATTTCAATATGCCTTAAAAGGTTAATGATGCGCCAACATAAATACTGCGAGTTGCGCCTGGGATAATGCCACCGAAGAAACCTTGTCTACGAACACGGTAATTTTTATTTAAAAGATTATTAACACCAGCAAATATTTTCCAATCACCTTTATTTATTTCGCCTTTCAAATTAATCACGGTATAAGATGGCAGCATGCCTTTATAGCCATTGATACTTTCAGCTACCGTATTGGCAGTATCTGTAAATTGTTTTCCGATATATTGCCCCTCTAAACGGATGTAGGTTTCGAGGTTATTGCTTAGCGTTGTTCTATATTTCATTCCTGCATTGAATGTTTGCTTTGGTGCCATCACTAACTGATTACCGCGGTTATTACCGGATAATTGTTCGGTATCTAACAATGTCGCATTAGCGTCGAAGACCCAATTATTCCACGGAGCACTTACATTTAATTCAACACCTGATTGACGAGTTTCGCCAATGTTTCTCATCACACCGGCATCTTTAGCGATTTGGTTATCAAAATTAGTTTGGAATAACGTTATTTCAGCATGTAACTGATCATCGGTATTTAAACGCACACCAATTTCATAATTAATGCTGGTTTCTGCATCAATGTCATTAGCGGCACCGCTCGTAGGATCAACAGCTTCTTTAAACGTAGGTGGTTGAAATGCCTTATGCACACCGGCATAAACATTGACTATATCACTCGCCTTAAATAAGCCAGAAACGCCCCAAGTAAATTGATTGGTATTTTTAGTATCATATGTTGGGTGAGGATTACCTTTGTACAGGGCACCATTACGTATTTGTTTGACTGCTTCATAACGCACACCTGGGGATAATGTTAGGCGCTCACTAATCGTTAAATCCGTTTCAAGATAAGCTGAAAATGCATTGGTTGATAAATCTGCATCACCTGTTGTTGAGCCGCTACGAGCGTCTGGTGT
>JABSRV010000192.1 GCA_013214905.1 Psychrobium sp.
CCACCTCGTCTGACGGTAGTACTTCAAATGAAATTTTTACCATCAATGTTGGTAAAAATAATAGCGGCGCTGGTGGCAGCAGCGATGTGGGCGCGATTACCGATGTTGATGCAATGGGTAGTCTTGTCTCGGAAAATGCTATTGTCGGTACCCTTGTTGGCATTACTGCTCAAGCCGAAGATGCTGATGTTGGCGATAGCGTCATCTATAGTTTAGGCGATGACGCAGGTGGTTTGTTTACTATCGACAGCACAACTGGTGTGGTGAGCCTTGCCAATACCCTTGATTTTGAAAGTGCGACTGAACATCAAATAACAGTGATAGCAACTTCAACAGATGGCTCAAACGTTAGTGAAGACTTTACCATTGAGGTTGGTGACAATGATACCGGTCTTGGCGGCGGTAGCACTGGTGGTGATAATACCACCATACTCGGTCCTGTTGTTGATATTGATACCAGCGGTGACGCGGCAACAAATCTTATTTCAGAAAACGCAGTCGCAGGTACCGCGGTCGGCATTACCGCATCAGCCATTGATATTGGTGATACGGTTTCTTATACGTTAAGCGATGACGCGGCCGGTTTATTCACCATTGATAGCACCACCGGCATTGTTACATTAGTAGGTGCGTTAGATTTTTCATTAGCTGAAACTCATAGCATTTCTATTGAAGCCACATCAAGTGATGGCAGCACCGCGAGTGAATCATTCATTATAGCGGTTGGTCAAAATGATGATGGCGCTGGTGATAGTACGCCTGTTGGCGCGATCACCGATATTGACCCGATCAGTGGCGTAGTCTCAGAAAACGCAATGATTGGCACGCCAGTGGGTATTACCGCGCGCGCAATAGATGCTGATATAACAGACAGTGTAACTTACAGTTTACAGGACGATGCGTCGGGGTTGTTTAGCATTGATGCCAACACAGGAATTATTGTGTTAGCTAATTCACTTGATTTTGAAAACGCCACCTCACATGACATCATTGTGCTAGCAACGTCTAGCGACGGTTCTATCTCAACGCAAACGTTTACCATCGCTGTTGGCGATAACGCCACTGGCATTGGCGGTACAGGTACTGGTGATGGCACCACCGACATTAGTCCTATTACAGATGTTGATGTATTAGGCGACGCTGCAACCAATTTGGTGTCAGAAACGGCTAGTGCAGGAACGCTTGTGGGCATTACGGCGCAGGCGACAGATGTTGGCGATATCGTGAGTTACAGTTTAAGTGATGACGCTGCCGGTTTATTCAACATTGATAGCACCACAGGTAGCGTGAGCTTAGTAGGCGAATTAGATTACCACAGCGCTCAGTCACATAACATTACCGTGTTGGCTACATCAACTGATGGCAGCACTTCAAATGAAATATTTACTATCGAGGTTGCTCAAGGCAATGCGGGTGCCGGTGGCAGTGGGGCGATCAGCGATGTGATTGACGTTGATCAGACCGTTAGCGTTGTGTCAGAAAATGCGCAAATTGGGACATCTGTTGGTATTACCGCCTCGGCAACCGATGTCGGCGATAGCATTACCTATACGTTAGATGATGATGCTAATGGCCTATTTATCATCGATAGCGTTACTGGTGTGGTGACGCTTGCAAACGAACTAGATTATGAAACGGCGACCAGTCATCAAATTATTGTATTGGCCACCTCATCCGGTGGCTCAACATCAAGTGAGATTTTTGGCATCGACGTTGGCAATAATGATGTCGGTCTTGGCGGCGGCACCAGCGGTGGTGATAATACAAATACGGTTGGTCCAATCACCGATACTCATACCACCGGCGACGCAGCGACAAACCTAGTGTCAGATAATGCCGCTGCAGGCACGCAAGTTGGCATAACAGCTTTGGCTACAGATATTGGCGATACGGTTACTTATACATTAAGTGATAGTGCTAACGGGTTGTTTGCTATTGATGGCGCGACGGGGGTCGTCACATTACTAGGCACATTAGATTATACTGTTGCTCAATCACACAGCATCACCGTACTAGCAACATCTACCGATGGCAGTACGTCTAGCGAAATATTTACAGTTAACGTGGGTGACGATAGCGCTGGCGCAGGCGATGGCAGCGACGTTAGTGCAATTATCGATGGTGATATTAGAGATCAAGCGATCTCTGAAAATGCAATTGTCGGTACGCAGGTTGGTATTACGGCACTCGCGACAGATAGCGATCCAAGCGATTCAATATCTTATTCATTAAGCGATGACGCTAATGGATTGTTTAGCATTGACGCAAGCTCTGGTGTGGTGACGTTAGCCGATACCTTAGATTATGAAACAGCGACTTCTCATGACATTACCATTTTAGCGACCTCGTCAGATGGCTCAACATCGAGTGAAATATTCACCGTTGCGGTTGGCGATAACGACGATGGTTTTGGTGGTGGCAGTATTGGTGGTGATAATACACCCGTTATCGGCCCTGTGTCAGACATTAATGTACTAGGTGACAGCGCAACGAACCTAATTTCTCAAAATGCCACCATTGGCACGGCAGTCGGTATCACAGCATCAGCAACGGATGTTGGCGATACCATTAGTTATACGTTAACGGACGATGCCGCTGGTTTATTTGTTATTGATAGTAGCACCGGAATTGTGACGCTGGCGGGTGTTTTAGACGCGAGTATTACGCCGACTCATGATATTACTGTTTTAGCAACATCAAGTGATGGCAGTACATCTAGCGAGACATTCCAAATTAATGTTGGTGATTCATCGACCGGAATCGGTGATGATACTGCCGTTGGTGATGTTGTAGATATAGACGCTACATCGGGTGCCGTGTCTGAAAACGCGGCTATTGGTACCCAAGTTGGCATCACGGCACAAGCACTAGATGCAGATCCTAACGACATAGTGACTTATCGTTTAGATGACAACGCGAACGGCATATTTACCATTGATGCAACGACAGGTGTGGTGAGTTTAGCCAGCAACTTAGATTATGAAACAGCGACTGCTCACAATATCATCGTTAAAGCGACATCGTCTGATGGTTCAACTGCTGCAGCGACCTTTGTTATCAATGTAGGTGACAACGATTCAGGTATTGGCGGCGGGTCAACCGGTGGTGATAATACAACTATCATTGGACCGGTCACTGATATTGATATTACTGGCGATGCGGCAAGTAATTTAGTGTCTGAAAATGCGGCACCAGGCACTGATGTTGGCATCACGGCGTTGGCCGTTGATGCCGGTGATTCGGTAACTTATAGCCTGAGTGATAATGCCGATGGATTATTCGCCATTGATGGAGTTACCGGTGCTGTATTCTTATTGGGTAATCTTGACTTCTCAACGGCCCCTTCACACGACATTACGGTTGTTGCGACGTCTAGTGACGGTAGTACATCGAGTGAAATATTTACCATTTTGGTCGGTGATAACAATACAGGCGCTGGCGCAGGTAGCGACATTGGCGCTGTCAGTGATATCGATAATTTGGATAGTCTAGTTTCCGAGAATGCGGTAATTGGCACCGACGTTGGGATCACTGCCAACGCAATTGATAGCGATATGGGCGATAGCATAACTTACAGCCTAACTGACGATGCATTAGGTTTATTTAGCATTGATAGTACGACTGGTGTTGTATCGTTAGCCAATACACTAGATTTTGAAACCGCACAAACGCATAACATTGTTGTTGTGGCCACATCGAGTGATGGCACAACATCTAGCGAGACATTTAACATTGCTGTTGGCGACAATGATAATGGTATTGGTGGAGGAAGCACTGGCGGCGATAGCACTAGCGCGATCGGACCAATTACTGATACCGACACCTTAGGCGATAGTGCGACCAACTTGATCTCTGAGAATGCGCTCGCTGGCACTGCCGTTGGTATTACAGCCAATGCCGTTGATAGCGACTTGGGCGACACTGTTAGTTATAGTTTGAGTGATAGCGACAATGGTTTATTTACTATCGATAGTACATCTGGTGTGGTTAGTTTGGTTGGCACACTTGATTTTGAAGTTAATGAAACTCATCACATCACCGTGTTAGCAACGTCTTTAGATGGCAGCTCAACCAACGAAGACTTTATCATTAACGTTGGTGACAACGATAATGGCGCAGGCGGTGGCAATACCGGTGGCGACAGTACTAATGCCATTGGCCCGGTTACCGATATTAATGTATTAGGCGATGCACAAACTAATCTTGTCTCTGAAAATGCAAGTATCGGTACGCCGGTTGGCATAACGGCAAAAGCGACTGATCTTGATGTTGGCGATGTCATTACCTACACCCTAACCGATGATGCTGCTGGTCTATTTTCAATAGATAGCGCCACGGGAGTGGTCGCGGTCGCTGGTGTGTTAGATTATGAAACCAATAGCTCACACAGTATTTCGGTATTGGCCACCTCACTTGATGGTTCAACGTCAAGCAACTCATTTCTTATTATCGTTGGCGATAATGATGTTGGCGCTGGTGGCGGAACTATTGGTGGCGATAACACCGAAACCGTTGGCCCAATCGTTGATACTGATACGACTGGCGACGCCGCCACAAACCTGATATCTGAAAATGCGATTGCAGGTACCAAAGTGGGTATTACCGCATTAGCACTAGATGCAGGCGATACAGTCACCTATACCTTAACCAACAATCCTGGCAATTTGTTTGCGATTGATAGCGGCACGGGTGAGGTTACCTTAATAGGCTCTCTTAATTACGATACGGCAATTTTACATGAAATAACGGTATTGGCCACATCAACTGATAACAGCACATCAACGGCTGATTTCACTATAAACGTGGGCGATAACAATACAGGTGCAGGTGCTGGTGTGGATATTGGTCCGGTCACGGATGTTGATACGACTACTAGCCATGTATCAGAGAACGCTATTGTAGGCACCCAAATAGGTATCACGGCCAACGCAACAGACACAGATGTTGGCGACACGATTAGTTACAGCTTAAGTGATAACGCCGGTGGACTGTTCAGCATAGATGCCAGCTCTGGTATCGTCAGTTTGGCGAACAAGCTTGATTTTGAAAGCTTAGCAACACACGACATCACCATTGTCGCCACGTCTAGCGATGGCTCTACCTCAAGTGAGTTATTCACTATTGACGTTGGTAACAATGACACTGGTATTGGCGGTGGCAGCACTGGTGGCGATACGACAACAGATATTGGCCCAGTTACCGACGTAAACATCATTGGAGATGCAGAGACTAATTTAGTCTCAGAAAACGCGAGTGTCGGCACTGCTGTTGGTATCACCGCATTGGCTAACGACAGCGATATCGGTGACACGATCACTTATTCATTGTCAGATGACGCGAATGGTTTATTTATAATCGATAGCACGTCAGGGGTAGTCACAACGGCGGCAACGCTTGATTATGAAACAAGCCCATCGCATAACTTGACGGTTACCGCGACATCGCTTGACGGCTCTGAGTCTAGCGCTGTTTTCACCGTGATCGTTGGCGATAATAATGTCGGTGCTGGTGGCGGTTCTACGGGCGGTGATAATACAGAAACCGTTGGCCCAATTACGGATACTCATGTTGATGGCGATGCGGCCAGCAACTTAGTCTCTGAAAATGCGATTGCGGGTACTGAAGTTGGTATTACTGCATTGGCGACAGACGCTGGTGATACGGTTACCTACACATTAGTGAGCAATCCAAATAATTTATTTAGCATTGATGGTAGTTCGGGCGTTGTTACCTTAATTGGAACACTTGATTTTGTACTTGCTAGCACACACGACATTACGGTATTAGCAACCTCAACAGATGGCAGCACGTCAACAGAAACATTTACCATTAATGTTGGCGATAACAATACCGGCGCTGGCGCTGGTAGTGATATCGGACCTTTAATTGACATTGATCATACGGTAAGTCTGGTATCTGAAAATGCGATTGTAGGTACCCAAATTGGTATTCAAGCAAATGCAACGGATGCTGATGTTGACGACGACATATCTTATAGCCTAGACGATAACGCTGGCGGTTTATTCAGCATAGATAGCAGCACTGGCGTGGTTAGTCTGGCCAATACTTTAGATTATGAAACGGCTCAAACACACAATATTACAATAGTGGCCAGTTCAAGCGATGGCACCACGTCAACCGATACCTTTGTTATTGCTGTTGGTAATAACGATAACGGCATTGGTGGTGGTTTAACCGGCGGCGACAGCACGACGGCTATAGGTCCTGTTACTGATCTTAATACACTTGGTGATGCTGCTAGTAATCTTGTATCAGAAAATGCGGCGCCAGGCACCGACGTTGGTATTACGGCAAATGCTACAGATATAGATACAGGCGATACGGTTAGTTACAGTTTAAGCGATGATGCATTGGGACTATTTAGTATTGATAGCACCTCAGGTGTGGTTAGCTTAGTGGCATCCTTAGATCATGAGACAAGCAGCACACACACTATCACGGTCATGGCGACATCACTTGATGGCACAACCTCAAGTAGCGATTTTGTTATCAATGTTGGTGATAATGACAATGGCGCTGGGGGCGGTTCGACGGGTGGTGATACCACCAATAATGTTGGCGCTGTAATAGACACGAATACAGACGGTTTTTCAGCGACTAATCTTGTCTCTGAAAATGCAGCTGTTGGCACCGAAGTCGGCATTACAGCCAATGCGGTAGACGATGATTTAGGCGATACAGTTAGCTATCATTTAAGCGATGACGCTGCTGGTTTGTTTAGTATCGACAGCTCTAGCGGAGTCGTGACGTTA
>JABSRV010000193.1 GCA_013214905.1 Psychrobium sp.
TTAGCACAAGGCACATCATTTTAGGAATGCTTATTGCCTTTCAAACTGATGTAACGCCGTGATTACTTACCTGAGAATCTCCCGTAGGGCGGGTTTTAAACGGCCAACTACCGCGATATTTGTTTTGTTAAAGGAATAACCATTATCTTCAACAAATGCCTCGTCTATTGCAACATTAGGGGCCATTTAAATCTCCCGCTGAAATCACGTATTTCTAAGTGGCACGGGTATAGATGTTAAGTACCTTGCTAAAGGCAATACTCAATTCTGTTCAATGAACAAAAATTAATTTACACTGCGTTTGATAAACATTCTTAGAAATAACATTATGCCAATGCCACCATCATATTCCTTAAGCCAATTAAATACCTTCGCCCTCGAGGTAAAGGCTCAGCAACTGATCCATATAGATGAATTGTCTCAGTTAACACAACTGCTGCCGATAACCGAGCCGATGTTAGTGCTTGGTGGTGGTTCGAACATGCTGTTTACCGAGGATTATCAAGGGCTGATATTGCACAATAGATTGCTGGGTATAGAGATAACTGCTGATGATGACTTTCATTACTTGTCAGTGGCTGGTGGCGAAAATTGGCATGATTTAGTCATGCATTGTGCTGAACTTGGCATTGGCGGGCTAGAAAATTTGGCCTTAATCCCTGGCACTGTTGGCGCGGCGCCAGTGCAAAACATTGGTGCTTATGGTGTTGAACTAGCTGATGTATGCCAAGCCGTTCACGCGTATTGCCTAAGCAGCGGTGAATTTCATCATTTTGACTTAGCGCAATGTCAGTTTGCTTATCGTGATAGTTTGTTTAAGCGACAACGTGATTATTTCATTAGCCGTGTCTTGTTAAAACTACCGAAAAACTGGCAGCCACAACTTAGCTACGGTGAATTAAAGCAGTGGGCAGCTAAGTTAGCTTATCAACCATCGCCGTTAGACGTTGCCAAACAGGTCATCTCGGTACGACAAGATAAATTGCCCGACCCAAAGCAAATACCTAACGTTGGCAGCTTCTTTAAGAATCCTATTGTTGATAAGGCTCAAGCACAGCAACTATTACAGCAATACGACGATATGCCGCAATATGTAACGAGCCAAGGCGTTAAATTAGCCGCAGGTTGGCTAATCGATAAGCTAGGTTTAAAAGGCTTTGCCATTGGCGGAGCGGCTGTGCACCAACGACAGGCGTTAGTATTGATTAATGCAAATCATGCTTGCGCCGATGACGTTGTCTTGCTGGCGCAGCATGTGCGAGAACAAGTCGCTAAGCACTTTGGCGTTAACCTAGAGCCTGAAGTTAATTTTATCAATGAGCAGGGTTATAGTAATTTGCATGATGCCCTGAAAAGCCTTAATAGGGGATCTAATCATGTTTAATGAAACAACCTCTAATATATTAAAAAGCTTGGCCACTGGTGAGTTTTGTTCTGGCCAGTTATTAGGTGAGCAAAATGGTATTAGCCGTGCAGCCATTGGCAAGCATGTAAAAGCCTTGCAACAGTTGGGTTTAGATATTTATTCGGTGACTGGTAAAGGTTATCGCTTGTCACAACCCGTCGAATTACTTGATAGCGATATTATCGCTAGTTTCCTTCCGTTCGAGCAAAGAGAAAACGTTGCGGTGCAAACTGTCGTTGGCTCGACCAATGCCTTGATCAAAGAACAAATTGCGCAAGGCCAGTTATCAGGTAGCGGTTATACATTGTTTGCCGAAGCACAAACCGCAGGACGGGGTAGGCGTGGTCGCGAATGGGTTTCGCCATTGGGTTCTAGTTTGTTTTTTTCTAGTCATTGGCGTTTCGAGCAGGGCATTAATGCCACCATGGGTCTTAGTCTCGCGGTAGGAATAGCAATCACCGAAGCCTTGTCTGAGTTAGGCGTGCAAGACTTGGGGCTTAAATGGCCAAACGACATCTATTATCAAGGAAAAAAGCTCGCTGGCATCTTAATCGAACTTGAAGCACAGGCCGCAGACAGTTGTGACTTGGTCATTGGGGTTGGTATTAATGTGCAGTTACCTGTGGCCGCCAGCCAAAAAATAGACCAACCCTTTACAGATCTCAGTGCCACAGGTATTTTGATCGGGCGCAACGAACTTGCCGCGACTATTTTACGCCATCTGTGGGCTATACTAGAAAACTTTGAGAGCCAAGGTTTCAGCGCGTTAATCACACGTTGGAATACCTTTGATTGTTTTAAAGATGATCGCGTTGAACTCAAGATTGGTCAACGCAGCATTGCTGGCATAGCAAGGGGCGTTGACGGGCAGGGCGGCATTGTTATTGAACTTGATGCTAGCGGTAACTTGCAAACATTTTATGGCGGTGAGATCTCATTGAGAAAAGTAACATAATGGCAACGATGAAATTATTAATTGAAATAGGTAATAGCAAGCTCAAAGCGGCGCAGCTTTATTTAGACGCCAGCGGCGCTATTACCGGCATGCATTATATTGGCAGCTATATAGTGAAAGATTTTTGCCAGCAGCCAGACTTTGCCAAAATTGGCCAAGTGGATCAAATTGTCTACTCTAATGTCGGTGGCAATCAGAATTATCACCATATAAAGAGCTTATCGCACATGTTACGTGTGCGTTATCAGCAAGTCTCTAGCCCTAGTTACGCGTTTGGTGTAACCAATAGCTATGACTTCCCCAAAAAGCTTGGTATCGATCGCTGGTTGGCATTTCTAGCGGCTTATAAAGATGCTAATGGTCCAGTGGTCGTTATTGATATTGGCACGGCGATGACTGTAGATTTGGTTGATGGTTCGGGTAAACATCTGGGGGGATGGATTAGCCCTGGGTTTAGGTTAATGAATTTAGCGCTGACCGAACATACGGCCTTAGTTAAGAGTGGTGGCCATCACGGCGAAGAACTGACTTTTGGTAGCCACACTAAAAGCTGTGTTCAAAATGGTTGCCGAGCCGCATTAGCTGGCACCGTGCTTTATGCTATCCATAAAGCGAAGGCACAATTTAGTGGTCAGGCTGCACCAACCGTTTATTTAACTGGCGGAGGCATTAATCATCTGCCACCAGAAATCATCAAGATGGGAATAAATAGGCCACATCTAGTATTAGAAGGTCTTTCTCTGTACGTTAATTAAACCAATTGTGTCATAAATAGACGCTTGGTATTGCTTTTGTGAAAAAAGTGTCTTTTTACTAAAAAAGTATTTGCAATGAACATAGTTAGTCTCTAGTATACGCCCCACTGAAACGGAACGCCGACATAGCTCAGTTGGTAGAGCAACTGACTTGTAATCAGTAGGTCCCGAGTTCGACTCTTGGTGTCGGCACCATCGTTTCAGCGTAGTATTAAAATGTGGAGGGGTTCCCGAGTGGCCAAAGGGATCAGACTGTAAATCTGACGGCTCAGCCTTCGGTGGTTCGAATCCACCTCCCTCCACCATCAAGTCCTATCTTTTCAGTCTAAAGTTATACCTCTTGCTAAAAACCTCGTTTTATTCATTTATATCCAAAGATCATCAAAGATAACTTTATTGTTAAGCAATAAATCTTATATGATGTAGCCTTAAGTAGATTCAATAAGATAAAGGATAAGTTATTGTCTGCGATAAAAAAAGTGCCTTATGAAAAATTAAAGGTGTTGCTCGTTGATCCCCAGCGCCCATTTCAGATGATGATGCGTGGTATTTTAGGTAACTTCGGCGTTACCTATATTGACGTTGTAGATAGTGGCGAGTCTGCTATACGCTCATGTCGCGCCAAAGCATATGATCTTTTATTGGTAGAATATAATCTTGGCAGCAACAAAAACGGACGTTTATTACTTGAAGAGCTGCGTACACTGCGCCTTATAAAATCTGACGCGTTGTTTATTATTGTATCGGCAGAAACAGATCGTGCCGTGGTATTAGGTACTATGGAAATGGCGCCCGACGACTACATCATTAAGCCTTTTTCCCAGCGCTTGTTAGATAACCGCATTCAAAAAGCCTGGTCTAAACGCCAAGCGATGAAAAAAATACATCACTATGTCGCTCAAAATGACTATCCCAAAGCCATTCTTACGTGTCGTCAATTAGTCAAAAGTAAAAGTCGTTATAATGCGTTTATCATTCAGATGATGACCGATTTTATGTGCCGGGAAAGTGAGTTTTCCGAAGCAGAAAAAATATTGTCTTCAATCTTAAAGTCTCGAGATTTATCATGGGCCACCATAAATTTGGCGCGTGCTAAATTTGGTCTGCAACAATATGACGAGGCACATGATCTTTTAATATCCTTGCTAAAGAAGCAAGGCAATAATGTTGAAGCGATAGATCTATTAGCCATGATTCAATTGGCTAGTGAAAAACAACAAGATGCTAAGCAAACTCTCAGGCGCAGTTTAGAACTATCTCCACTGTCAATGAAACGCCATCAGCTAATGGTCGAAGTCGCCACCGCAACTGATGATTTCGCGTTGGTCAAAGAAAGCTATAGTCAGTTGCTGATGCTGAGTCGACGATCTGTACATGCAGGCACCGAGCATTTATTAAATTATACCCGTAGCATTATCAACGCCGTTGCGCACTGCGAAGAAGACAAAGAAGTCTATAAGCTGCAAAACGAATTAAATACCGCTTTGCACCGGGCCAAGCAAGAAGAAGGTCGTCAGTTGGGTTATCATTTTAGTACCATTGAAGGCATCATACTGTCGCAATTACAATCGGTTAAGGGTGAGACATTATTATCAAAGAAAACCTTAATGGCAGCTATCCACACCTTTTGCAATGAAGATGACGTATGGGAGTTGCCCGATGAACTTGCCCCAGATACCTGCATTACCCTATTAAACGTTAATGACTTTGAAATGGCCGCCAAGTTTGTTGATCAAGTCGATGAAAGCAGTGCCTTGGGTGAACAAGTCCGAACTCGTCTGCATGGCAATGATATGGCCGAGATTAAATCTCAATTCACCAAAATAACCAAGCTTGGTATTGAAGCCTATAACGCCAATAATAATTTAGAAGCGTTAGCCTTATTTAAGCAAGCTATTATTATTTCGCCGGTCAATTCAGGCGCGGCACTTAACGTTGTGCAAGCACAAATAAAATTAATGCAAGAAAAGAGAAAGTATCTCAAATTATTAATGAGTGAATGTAAAGATTCATTTCGTATGCTCAATGGCATGAAATTATCTAAAGCCCACCAAAAGCGCTATGACAAACTGCAAGCAGAATTTTTGGTATTGCAGAATAAATAATCGGTTAAGTGCTAGTCATCTGACTAAGGGACGAAGTAGAGACTCTAAGCCGTTTAATTTTATCTCGGCAATCTGCGTAAGTTGTTCACTTAAACGGCCATGCACTAAGTCTTGGCTATTTAGCCATATAATGTAACGCTCTGGAATGGTAAATAACAACTGGTCTTTATGTTTGCCAAAGGGCATTCTGACATTGGCTAATTCGATTAATTGATGGCTCATCGTATTTCATTAACTTTTTACAATTGACGTTGGAGTGTAGATTATGTCAAGAGCGTGGGTCAAGCAAGCAGTTGCTAAAATAGAAGCTGATTATCATCGCAGTGCAGATACGCACATGATAAAAATAAGCATGCCAAACTTCCCCAACATTCATTTATATTTTAAAGATGAATCAACCCACCCCACTGGTAGCTTAAAACATCGGTTAGCCCGTTCTCTTTTATTATATGGCTTGTGTAATGGCTGGATAGACGAAACAACTACCTTAATAGAAGCGTCGTCAGGTAGCACCGCTGTATCTGAAGCGTATTTTGCTCGCTTGCTTGGTCTGCCCTTTATTGCGGTCATGCCAAGCAACACCTCGCAAGAAAAAATTAAACAAATTGAGTTTTACGGCGGTCAATGTCATTTAGTGGCAGATGCGGCCGCTATTGCTGACGAGTCAACGCGTTTGGCTAAGGAAACGTGTGGTCATTTCGTCGACCAATTTACCTATGCAGAGCGAGCCACCGATTGGCGCAGCAATAATAATATTGCCGAAAGTATCTTTAAACAACTTGAAAAAGAACCACAGCCACAGCCTGATTGGATAGTGATGGGCGGTGGTACGGGCGGCACCAGTGCAACTATTGGTCGATATATTCGTTACAACCAATTGGATACTAAGTTGCACGTAGTCGATCCAGAGAACTCGGTATTTTTTGATTATTACCATCACCGTGACGTAAATATTACCAGTGACAAAGGCTCTCGCATCGAAGGCATCGGTCGTCCTCGAGTTGAACCCTCTTTTATTGCCGATGTTATCGATTCTATGCAAAAAGTGCCTGACAGCGCATCAATTGCGGCGGTATTGTTCTTGGAAAAAATACTGGGACGCAAATGCGGTGGTTCCACCGGTACAAATTTTTACGGCGTAATTAGTCTGATGCGACAACTCATTGAGAGTAAGCAAGGTGGCTCGATCGTGACTTTGATTTGTGATGATGGCAATCGGTATCTACACAGTTATTATAACGAGCAGTGGCGTGATGATAATAATATTGACGTGACGCCCTATAGCCAACAAATAGAGCATTTTTGGTATACTGGACAATGGATAGACGTAGAATAATGGTCGTTATCAAAAAAGTCGCCTTACGGCGACTTTTTTATATACCCAAAATCATTGGAATTGCAACAGTGCAGGTTTTCAGTTCCAGACAAAAACAGAGTACCTACATCACTGCTTTAGCTGACTTCCTTATGCCACTGGCATAAGGGTTCTGCTTTCGCTCTAGGCAAAG
>JABSRV010000194.1 GCA_013214905.1 Psychrobium sp.
TTTTTATCCCCTCTGCCTGCGGCATCTCCCCAAGGAGAATTGGCCGCCGCTTAACTCAGCTATTAGGTTAAGCTCGCTTAGGCTCACTCTACCTAATTGACGTTAAAGTCGGACGGCCAACCAACCCCATCAGCCGCGCCAAGGCGCACTTAAACCCATTTACCTACTCAACACCCACCCACGCCATCAGGTTAAAACGGCTACAGCCGCAAGCGTCTTACGCGTTCGTTTTAACCTGCCAGCTCCGCCCTGAGTTAGTGTCACCCCCAACCCCCTCAAGGGGGCAAGTTCGGCGCGCGCGGTGGGGTTGTGTCTGCTGTTGTCCTTGTCATTTTAGCCCCGTACTCGAACTGTCAAGGGCAAGCCTTCGGTGCGTTGCACCCTTGACAGTCCTGCGTTCGAGGCTGGTTAACAAGGGACAACATCAGCCACTAAGAGGTAATCATCATGAATAACGAAATCGAAAACATCATTGCCGTTGCCAATGAATTACTACAAGACGGTGAAACATGCGGTAGCACAGGCGAGCAAATCGCGGCCGCGTTTATCCTCAATCGCATGGAATACCTGCCAATGAGTCATCTCGTCGTCATCGAAGCATGGCAGCGCTTAGGCGTCTCATGGCAAGCGTATGTCATGGAAATTAAACAAGATCATATGCACCTCATCAAAATCACGGCTGGTTAAGTCCAGCAAAGCCAAGCGACAGTGCCGCTTGGCTACTTTGGCTTAAGTTGCGCGCTATCGCGCGCACCTTATGCCAGACCTTACCGTCAAAAAAAGTGCCTCTAGGGCAATTTTTTTGATATGGTGACAACGCCTTTGCGCGATGCTCTTTAAACCCTGATGGCCACTAGGGAAAATCGACTTGCGTTACGATTGTTGCATCTGGGTCAGTAAACGCACGATACTATGATCCGGTGATTGGGCGGTTCTATTCGAATGATCCAATTGGGTTCCGTGATGTGCACAGCTTTAACCGTTATGCTTATGCGAATAATAATCCGTATAAATATACGGATCCCGATGGTAAAACGTCTATCTTAAGAATTGCGCGACCGCCAGTAGTCGTTGGTAGCGGTACGAAACCAACGACTACTGGCGGAAGTCAGGTATACAAATATGCGTCAGGTAACCATAGTGGTATAAGAGATGCTACACGTACTTTGCGTTTTGGAAATAACTCTTTCAACGAATCAGCAGATCCTGCCGATGATTTTGTGAAAGATCTAGATGATAAATCTGAGCCTACAAAAAAAGAAGGAAAGAAAACTAGGAAAAGTACCGTCAGAGATTTGAAACCAGGTAATACTGTTGGAGAAGCGTTTGATAACTTTCCTGGAGAGCAAGGAGAAAATGGTGTAAAAACATCCGAAGGTGGGACAATAGCTCACGTTCACACGTCATACTCCACCGGAGAGAAAACGTTAACAATTCAAAAGGCTGGAACAAAGAAACAAAAAAAATATAGAGAAACCGATTAGCCTTTGTGTTTAATGAAAATGAGTGTGAATAGGGAGTTATTTTGAATTACGAAAACTTTGATAAATGTGTAGAACTTGAATTAGGTAACTTTAAAAGGCTACCAAACTATCCGTTTAATGAGAAAATGGAATTTGCTATTTTCCCAGGAGCTGAGGATTATTATGTAAGCAAAGGCCTATATGAGTCGCTATTTAAAGCGAATAAAATAATAGGTAATAGATATTTTATGGCAAAACCTCACTTAACTGAAAGTTCAACCGAACAACTTTTTGTTGAGCAGGAAAAGTTGGACTGGAATTCGTTTAATGACATTCAAAAGGCACACCTTACTAGTGAAGGAATATATATAACTGGAGAGTTATTAAACTGGCTTGGTATCTACCATTATGACGACTACATAATCATTGGTGGTTCAGCTGAATTTATCAAAAACGTTTGTATTTATATGTATGGAAATACTGATTGGCAATCAAAATTCACTCTAGCATTTTTAGAAGGTGAGATATCAATGTATCAAAGTGACTATGACGCATTGAAAAAATGCTTATTCTCAGAAAATGAATAGGGCGTGTTGATCTTTTGAGGTTAGTTTTTAAGCAGCATAGTAACTTGGTATAAAAGAAAAAGGGACAGCCACAAGAATCTATCTAATTAATAACGAATTAGTTTGATTTTTAGTCCCTCCCTTTATTAAATAAAAAACAGCACAAACCAAAGCCCTGCATCACTGCGGGGCTTTGTTTTTTTAGCGGCTAATTACCTTAGTTGCTATTTAATGACGGCGCTAAGGATCACACCTATTGCTGTTGTATGATCAACGCATCTAACATCTCACTGATAAATTTTTGCTTTGCCCTCGGCATCAAACCCACTTGCTCAATCTGCTTATGCAGCAAAGATGTTGGCCCTCGCTTAGTGGCAGTTTTCACGCTTGGCTCTTCCATCAATTCTTCAACACTCACCGATAACGTTTTGGCTAAGGTGGCCAATAACTCCACTGAAATGCGCAATCTGCCGACTTCATAATGCGCCAGCGTTTGCTGAGAAATATCTAATATTTTAGCCAATTGTGTTTGTGTAAATCCCAGCTCTTTGCGGTATGTTGCAATGCGTTGGCCGAGCGCTTGATAAAAGACTTTATCGATTTTTGGCATTTGGTTTGCCCAATGTTGGATCCGTGCCATCAATAATAACCCCTGTTTTTAACTTGCTATTTAGGCTACTCTAAAATAGAGTACTCCGCAACGGAGTTATTTTAACTCTTTTGCTATTGACAGGTTTTTGGGAGTTGACGCTGATGGCACGATTAAAAGATGAAGTTATCGATCAAATAAAGTCACAAGTGAGCTTGCTGCGATTGGTGGAGTCGCAAGGTCACAAACCAAAAACGCACGGTAAAGACAAAGTGATTACGTGTCCGTTTCATCAAGACGATACGGCGAGCTTGGTGATCAGCCCCAATAATTTGTTTAACTGCTTTGGTTGTGGCGCGGCAGGCAGTGTCATTGATTGGGTGATGAAAACTCAAGGCGTGAGTTTTCGCTTTGCCTGTGAGCTGCTACAAAAAGACATTAGCTTGATCGCCCAAAATGGCGAGACACCGATAAAACAAAATACCACCACTAAACTATCTTTTTCCTTAGCCGCTGATCATCAAGTCGCGCTAACACAAGTCATTGATTATTATCACGAGACATTAAAACAATGTGTTGAAGTGCATGAATACTTAGCCAGTCGCGGCCTTGATTGCCCGAAACTGATTGAGTATTTTAAGCTAGGTTACGCCAACCGCACCTTGGCTTATCGCCTGCCAGCTAAGAACCGCAAAGCCGGTGGTGAGATGCGCGGCCAGTTGCAAGACATTGGCATATTACGTCAATCTGGCCATGAGCATTTTAACGGCTCGTTGGTGGTGCCAGTGATCAACGAGCAAGGCGAAATAACAGAGGTCTATGGCCGTAAAATATTAGGTGCTAAATTGCGTAAAGGCACCGCGCAACATCTGTATTTACCTAGGTCACATCGCGGTGTGTTTAATGCGCAGGGATTGGTTGAACAAAGCCAGTTAACCGAGCCAAACACCGTCGTTATTTTGTGTGAAGCGTTGATTGATGCCATGACCTTTTGGCGACACGGTTTTACCAATGTTACCGCCAGTTATGGCACCCAAGGTTTTACCGACGATCATCTTGAATTATTTAAACGCCTAAACATAAAAACGGTATTAATCGCCTATGACAACGATGATGCTGGCAACCAAGCCGCCAGCGCTTTAGCTGAAAAACTATTACTCGATAGCTTTGATTTATTCCGTATTGAAGTGCCAAAAAACATGGACATCAACAGTTATGCTTGCGCGGTTACGCCAGCACAAAAAAGCTTGAGCTTGATTATCAGACAAGCACTCTGGCTTGGTAAAGAAGGGATGGGTAAAGGGCGGATGGGTGATGATGCGAAACACAATCATGATTTCTCCTTAGCCGCTAAGAATGAGCCAGCGCCTGAAAAACTTGCAGAAACTCAAACTCAAACACAAACCAATCCAGCCTTAGCCGCCGAGTTAACCAATGTCTCACCCGTTCCAGCCTCACCAGCACTAAACATCGATGCCGAAATCAACGATCAAGAAGTCACTATAAATCTAACGGGTAGAGCATATCGCATTCGCGGCCTTGAGCGTAATACGGGGCTTGAGCAATTGAAGATCAACTTGCTGGTTAAACACTCGAATGATGGAGTGGATGCCTTCCATGTTGATACACTTGATTTATATTCCAGTAAAGCCCGTTTCGCGTTTATCAAACAAGCGAGTTTAGAGCTTGGCGTTAACGCCCAATTAATCAAATCAGATTTAGGCAAAGTGCTGCTCGCGTTAGAAGATATTCAAGCCAAACAGCTACAAGAAGCGTTAGAAGTAAAGAAAACCGCGCCTGTATTAACGAGTGATGAAACCGCTGCCGCCATGGAGTTACTGCAAGATAGCGCCTTGCTTGAGCGCATCATTAATGACTTTGAAGCGTGTGGTGTGGTTGGTGAACGAGTCAATACCCTGATGGGTTATTTAGCCGGTGTCTCGCGTAAATTATCACGCCCGTTAGCGGTGATGATACAAAGCTCTAGCGCGGCGGGTAAATCAGCGTTAATGGACGCAGTGCTTAACTTTATGCCGCCGGACGAGCGCGTGCAATATTCAGCGATGACCGGACAAAGTCTATTTTACATGGGGGAGACCAGCCTTAAACATAAAATCTTAGCCATTAGTGAGGAAGAAGGCGCAGAGAACGCCAGTTATGCGCTAAAGCTGCTGCAATCCGAAGGTGAAGTGACCATTGCCTCAACAGGTAAAAACGCCACCACAGGCAACCTTGAAACACAGGAATATCGGGTTGAAGGCCCTGTGATGTTGTTCTTAACCACCACCGCGATTGATATTGATGAAGAGCTGCTCAATCGTTGTTTAGTACTCACCGTAAATGAATCACGGGCGCAGACTCAAGCCATCCATGAGATACAGCGCCAGCGCCGTACGCTTGATGGCCTGAAAGCCTCGGTGGCAAAATCGCAACTTATCACCTTGCACCAACACGCGCAGCAATTATTAAAACCGTTGGCGGTGGTTAATCCCTTTGCTAATCAACTGAGTTTTTTAGACAAACAAACACGTACGCGCCGTGACCATGAAAAATACCTCACCTTAATCGACAGCATTGCCTTGTTGCATCAACATCAGCGCCCCATTAAAACACTCAGCAAGCGTGTTCAGGACATTGAGTATATCGAAGCCACGCTCGACGATATCGCCGTGGCCAATGCACTGGCCAGTGATGTGCTTGGCCGAACGTTAGACGAGCTGCCGCCACAAACCCGCACCTTGCTTGGGCTGATTTATCAACTGGTGCAACAGATTAGCCAGCAACAACAAATAAGCCCAAACGACTGTCACTTTAGCCGCCGCCAAATCAGAGAGTTTAGCGACTGGGGCAATACGCAATTAAAAGTCCATTGTCAGCGCTTAGAGGACATGGAATATCTAATCATTAAACGCGGTGGCCGTGGCAGCGCCTTAGTCTATGAACTGGCATGGAGCGGCGAAGGTGAAAACGGCAATCCGTTTTTAATGGGCTTAAGTTGCCTTAAAAAGTTAGGCTACGACGTGAAGCGGTCGGGTGTAAGCAAGGTGTTGTCGGCGCTAAGTCGGGGGCAAGTCGGCACAAAGTCGGAGGGTAGTCAGAGTGATAATAAACCGCTACAAACCAATAGCAGTAAGACATTAGAAGCCTCTACACTATCAACGCCGCCAGCCAACAATACTCTTGGTGATATCACGCCGTCGTATCGTAACGTCACTTCCTTAATTAACGAAAAGGGAGTGATGGTATGAGCCGCAAAAAATTACCCGAAGTGGTTGGCAACCTTAATGACGCCGAAAGTTTTGCCTCACATCTGCTACGTTTTTACGAGTGGTGTCATATCCAGCAATACACCAGCGCCACCATGCACACATGGACAGCGGTACTGCGTCAATTTACCCAATGGTGTCTTGATAGAGGCATCGACCAACCGCGCTTGGTGACTTACCCAATATTAACCAAGTATCAGCGCTATCTTTATTATTACCGACAGAGCAATGGTGAGCCGCTATCGACCTACAGCCAAAACGCTAAATTATCCCCTGTTAAATCATTTTTCCGCTGGTTAACACGTCAGCATTACATCTTGTTTAATCCCGCCAGTGAATTAGAGCTGGCCAAACGACAACGTAAATTACCACGCGCTATTTTAAGCCAATCTGAGGTTGAGTTATTACTTAGCCAGACTGATATCGATGATATTTACGGCTTGCGAGATCGCGCCATGATGGAGGTGCTGTATTCCACGGGCATACGCCGTATGGAAATCGTTAACCTTAAATTACACGACATTGATAAAACATGGGGCACGGTGTTTATCTATCAAGGCAAAGGCCGAAAAGACAGAGTCGTGCCCATTGGAGAACGTGCCTTAGCATGGGTCAATAAATACCAAGAAGACGTGCGACCACAACTACTCATTGGCGAAGATGATTACACGTTATTCTTAAATCAATACGGCGTCAAAATGAGCATGGAAGGCTTGTCGCGCAAAGTGCGAATATACCTCAAACAAGCGAACATCGATAAACCTGGCAGTTGCCATCTGTTCCGTCA
>JABSRV010000195.1 GCA_013214905.1 Psychrobium sp.
ACGCGCCTATAATCGTTCAGACTATTTTGAACGCCGAAAACCAATGATGTACTGGTGGTCAAACTTTATTGAGTCGGCAGAAAGTGGAAAGCTATACGATACTGACAATATATCGAAATTGAAATTGGCAAATAAGACAGTTTAATTAGGTCTAGCTTCGTAACTAAAAAGGCAACGACCCCAATGTACTGGCTTAGTTAATTCGTTATGACTTCGCGGGGCATTATGAAAAATCATCTTAAAGAAAAGTCTTTTGAAGAAATAAAGCAAGAAATAGGGAATTGTACCTATCCAATTATGTTTGATATTGAATTAATGGCTAACGATCATCAATTGGCATTAAATCTTTATTATTGGGCTTACAATGCGTGCGTTAAACTCGAACTAATTTCAGACACTTTTGAAGGACAAATAGTAGATTCAATTGATCCAGAAAAATTGGTGAGTTTAGAGCATCAAAATATTAGTTCTATTTTAGAACGCGGAGAAGGAAAAACATTAAATGACGATGAATATTTTTTATACTTAAGAGCTGATTACCTCACCAAGGACTACACGGATTTAGTTTCTGGGAAATATTGCTTTTATGATAACTTTCTTGAATGGAAATTGAACAAAGATTCCAATAGGTTACATCTCGATTTCGTCGAATATTCACATGAATTTGAAAATGCTTTAAAAGACGAAATGCTTGACGTTGATGAGAATCGGTTCGGATCACATGAATATCGAGATCTAGCAGATTACAACTATGAACAATCTATATCGCTGCGGCCTGTAATGTGGGTAAGATACAATCAAGTTCAAGTGATGCTTTGGTATTTATTTTTCTTGGTGGAATATCAACATGACGAAAAATTATTAAGCGAAATCGAACGATTTAAAAGACCTGATGATGAGCGTCTTGAATATTTTAACTTACCTGATAAACCAGATGATGTTGCCAAAGCAATGGTGGATTATGGTAATGAGTTATCCAACAGTAAGGGAAAAATAGTTCCTGCTCTATCATTATGGAGATATATGATTGCGAACAATCCCAATAGTTATTTCTATGACTATGATAGCAATTTGAAAATGATTATTAATTCCTCCGCTTCTGAAGCACGCGAAAAAATTTCTCAGAGGAATTTCAAAAGGCGATTTATGCGTTACGCCAAACGTACAACCAATTACGACCAAAGCGACCAATATAAACCAATATCCTAATCAGGACCAAAGTGTACCAAATAGACCAACGTTCAATGTCCTCCTCAAAATTGGCTATCGTTATTAGCGATAAGTTATTTCATTAACGGATGAGGAATGTTCACTATGAGTCATAAGACTAAAAATATTCGCATACTAAGAAGACCTGAAGTATTAACTCAAACTGGTCTTTCTAAATCAACCCTTAGCTTACGAATTAACCAAGGATTATTTTGCCCCCCGATCCCAATCGGCGCCCGTTCAGTTGGATTTGTAAACTACGAAGTCAACGAAATATTAGCAGCATTAATATCTGGCAAATCAGATACAGAGATTAAACAAATTGTTCAGTCACTAATATATCAACGCACAGAACTAGCTTAAGGGGGGGGTATGACCATTCAAAATAAGTCAGGGGTAAATAGGCTAAATACATGGATAAACAAAGCCGCTGCAGTTCGCACCTTTCATCACATTGAGTACGAAGCATTGTGTCCTTTCACTAATGACGATAAGGCGGCTTAATATGGATTATGCAACGATAGACAGTTTTGTTGGTGCTATGGAAGCTCAGGGACTAGTTATTGGCGATGGAACGCTGATAACTGCCGATGATGAATTACATAGGTTCAACGTTCAAGGGGATAAACCGAGCAGTAAAAACGGTTGGTTTGTTTTATATGATGGCAATATCCCTGCCGGTGCATTTGGCAGTTGGAAGCTTGGCACTAGTTCAAATTGGTGCTCGAAGAACAAGCAAGATATGAGCAATGCCGAATGGAATAAACATATTGTCCAACAAAAAGAAGCGCGGAAACAAAGGGAGGTAGAACGACAGAAAACACAGCGTTTAGCCGCGATTAAATGCGGCGAACTCTGGAACCTGGCTAAGCCGTTAGTGAGTGCAAACCACCACTACTTAGTTAACAAAAAAGTCAAAGCGTTTAATCTGCGTCAATTAAAACAAAGCCTGCTCCTTCCCATACAAAATGTACTCGGCCAATTGGTCAACCTTCAATTTATAATGCCCAACGGCATCAAGCGTTTTAAAGCTGGCGGCATAGTCAAAGGCTGTTACATGGTCATTGGGCTATTAACCGATACGGTATTTGTCTGTGAGGGTTACGCCACCGGCGCTACTATCCATCAAGCAACAGGCGCTAATGTCATTGTTGCATTCAATGCCGGTAATCTACTGCCGGTTATAGAATCTGTGATCGCCATTTATCCAAGGTTAAAACTAATCGTTGCCGCAGATAACGATAGACAAACCGAGATAAATATCGGGTTAAGCAAAGGTGAATTAGCCGCTAACCAGTTTGAGTTACCGCTGGTTTATCCACTATTTAGATCATATCAACAAGGCAGTGATTTTAACGATTTGGCGGCGATAGTGGGCTTAGAAAAAGTATCCGCTCAGTTGTTATCATTTTGCAAGAGGACGGCGTAATGAATAAATCATTAGAACTAGTAACAAAGGATGTCACTGCTTTAGATATGCAGAGCGAACCGAAAATGATTGATTATCTAGCTACCCTGCCAGATTTGGAGTATGAACAAAACAAAAAGAAATATGCCGAAAAACTTAAAATAGCCCCTTCTGCGTTGGATAAACTTGTCAATAAGAAGAAACGTCAGACTGAAGGTAGTAACTCTTCAAATTGTACATTCAAGGAAGTCATTCAATACCCAGAACCCGTTGACGGAAAAGAACTGCTAAACCGAATAGAAACAGCTTGTCAGCGATTTGTAATATGCGATAAGTCTACACGGACAACGGTTTGCTTATGGATTGCTATTACGTGGTTAACCGATGTAGTTGATAACTTACCCATTGCAAATATAACAGCCCCAGAAAAAAACTGTGGCAAAACGACATTGCTTAATTTTCTCGGAAAATTGGTGAAGAAGCCACTGCCCACAAATAACATCACGTCAAGTGCACTATTTCGATCTATTGAAAAGTGGCAACCGACTTTGTTAATAGATGAAGCCGATAGTTTTGCTGATGATGATGATTCATTAAGAGGGATTATTAATGCTGGCCATACCCGCGATAGTGCGTTTGTCATACGTTGTATGGGAGATGATCATGAGCCGACAAAATTCAGCGTATGGAGTGCTAAAGCCATCGCAGGAATAGGCAATCGCGCCAGCACTATTGAAAGTCGATCTATAAATTTAAAACTTCGCCGCAAAAAACCTAATGAAAGTACCGAAAGAATGAAAAAGGGGAAAGCAGAATTTAAAGTTTTACCCCAAATGATATCTAGGTGGACTAACGATATTCGCGACAAACTGAAACATTTCGAACCCGATTTACCACCAGCAATACAAAACCGTGACGCGGATAACTGGGAGCCATTAATCGCCATTGCCGATTGTGCTGGCGGTGACTGGCCAGAACGAGCGAGAAAAGCAGCGCTTGAACTGACACAGTGTGAGCAAAGTCTATCTTTCGGTCTAGAACTACTTACCGATATTGAAACGATATTCGATAGCAAAAGACTCGATAAGATATTTACTGCTGTGCTATTAGAAGCGCTAAATAGTATGGAAGATGCGCCTTGGGCAACCTACAGTAGAGGCCGAATGTTGAACGCAAGATCCCTCGCCCGTATTTTAAAAAAATACAGTATTAAATCTAAAGAAATTAGGATTGGCATAATGCATAAAAAAGGTTATGCCCTATCTGATTTTACCAGCTCTTTCGATTGTTACCTGTTTACCCCTATTTCATCCGCGACAACGCGACAAACCAGTACTGGCAAGGCTTACAAGGATAATCTATCCGCGACAACAAACAATAATGTCGCGGATGATAAAACGCTACAGCCCAATAGTGATAACGGTTGTCGCGTTGTCGCGGATAAAAAGGGGGGTAATGGCGATGAATATGATTGGTAGTAAATAATATGAACGCTGTACAGGTAATTTCTTTAGCTAATAATAGCGGGCTAAAATTAGCCGACATCGACGGAAAATTGATTGTAAAAGGGTGCGGAGATAGAACAAAATAGCTCCCAAAAATATTACGAGAAATGCTAAAAGCTTGGAAGTATCAAATTATTGAAACTCTAAGCAACAGACCGTCAAGGTTTATACTTCGTTTAGTCATCGATAACAAACGAGCTGCCATTATTGATCTAAGTAGTTTAAAGGTCGAAGAAGCAATACAAGAGCAACGTGACCGATGGGGGAAAAGATTAATTAGTATTGAAGCTAGAAGGCGTTATACCGACGGGGTTGCAAATCCCTTGTAGCTTTACAGTTTGTAGCAGTGATAATTGGATAATACGGTAACGCATATCAAGACTTAATTGATGAGAGCCACAGTGAGTGCAAGCTGCCGTGATATCAGGCTAGGTTGACGCAGGGGGATTATTAAGGCGTGTTTAGTATGTATTTACTAGGAAATTAATCATGAGTATCGAAACAACCGACTAGGCATAACCGCGAGCTTATAGAATCAGCAGAAAATAGCATTAGTCATTACAGACAAATTTATCAACCACTGCCTAAATACAAACATTGCTTTTGCGAAAAACTGCGCAGTTCCGTCAAAATAGCGCAAAAAAACTGCGCACTTTAAAAAATACAAGATTCTGATATTTAAACGATTCATCAAACAACTTTTTTAAATTGCGCACTTTTCGCAAAAAAACTGCGCAGTAAATTGCGCACTTTATTCCAACAAGCAGTAACTGATATTGAGCCCACGTTATACCAACATGTACCAACTAACTCAATTTTAGCGATAGAAAACTACGGCATGGGTTTCATCTAATCTGCTATGTGGCACAAAGCGAGATAGGAATTAATGTGCCAATGCAGGTTTGGGGATTAGGTTTTGTATGGGGAGTAAAATGGTCAGATGAAAATCAAGCTATGCGTTGGCTATATAATTTTCATATGACCTAATTATTTCTTGAGCGATTAAATCTAATCCTGCCCCTTTATTTGTATATACATATTTAAAATGGCGATCATAATACTAAAACTTGTTTCACTTTAAACATGTTTAAAGGTGCACTTACTTGTGGTTATGATGTTATCTCTTCTATTCTAGTGCTTAATGGTCGTTGAATAAGTTCATACGAAAAGACTAAAGCTGGGGCTTAGGTCTTTTCCTAAGCCCCATAGGGGGGAAATCGCGTTAGAGTTTCCTCAATTATCTCTATAGAGGTAATTACTACAATACTGTAGCCAATCGCCTCGTACTTATTCAGACACTCTCAACCTAGATGAGTCTAGGTGAACTTCAAAGTTAATATCTCGTGCCTCCGCTCCAAAATGATCCTCTAAGAAGCCGCCAACATGCTCTCTGTATTCTTCCTTTATACCTAATGTCAGTGATGTCGGAAGAATAGAAAATGTACCATACAAGCAGGAGCTATTACTAAGTAATGTCCGGATATTGTAATCTACCATAGAGTCTTTATTGCTTGACAAAAACACATGAAGTACCTCTTCTTTACGGCTATCAAGTTCATGAGTAAAGCGATAAACGTCTTGACCCAGTTTTTTATCGTACTCTTCTTGAATGAAGGGTCTTAGTATAGGGTTTAGGACGTAAACATTCTTTGTATAGTTTACCCAAGTTTTAAGTACTATCGCATTCAAACCTCTAACTTCCGTATAACTGGGGTCATCAGCCCCTATAAACAAATCGTCAGATAAACAATCCCATAGTTGTTTTTTACTATTAGTTTGTAAGTAGGTATAGGCTCCTTTGAACTCCAATAGAAACTGTTCTTTGTTCGCTTGCTGGACAGCTTTTTCCATCGCTTGTTCTGTAAGGGTTAATTTTTCGTTTTGCTCAGTTTCTATTGTCTCTTGTCGCATTGACAGAAATTTACTGCCTAACTCTACAATTAGAATACCTACCCCTATGCCAAGGGTCGTAATCATGAATGGAAGACTTTCATCAGGCACATTAAGGTATGAGAATACTTGTGGGGTCAAGAACCAAGAGAGTGTAATAAAAAATATGACAGAAATAAATTTCAACGCAGCTTTAGTTGATGTCATAGCCGCCATCATCTTAAGCACCATTGCAGAAGTTTCACCTGTAGCCATTTAATTACCTTTATTATTTTATTAAAATGCTGAGTTATCTATGACTTATCAATAGAAGTTTATTTACTTAAATCTTGGGAACGATATTAAGATCTGGTTGATATTCAATGGTTTTCAAAGCTTATTCATTTTGGTGAAGTAAGTTAGCACCAAAAGACGTAGTGCGCAACGATGTTAAACTCCTGAGTTTTAGGGAGGGGTTTTCGGATATAATTTCTGTTCTAAGCATTAGAGAAAGTACGATGATTTTAATTTATTACATAATGTATTCAAGCTCAGGCTAACTCGCTTTTGCGATGTATGGACTCCACTCCCCCGTCAGGATAGTCTGAAGTGGTCAACTATCGAGGAGAGCTACTATGTTA
>JABSRV010000196.1 GCA_013214905.1 Psychrobium sp.
GTTCACAAGCACATCTACACGCGCTGTATTTGAATGTTTGAGCATACCTACCTTCAATTATTAGGCCCAAGATACAAGATATGTAAAATATTTACCAATCTTTAGGTGCCCTGCCACATAATGCCCTAGTTAACGGGTTAAATAAAGTTGGCTCGGTTAATAGACGCCGTAAAAACAGCAACCGTGACGGTCAAATAAGCTACTTCAACTTCCCCAGTCGCTAAATTCTCAGCTGACAGTTTCTCCTCTTTAGCTGAAGTGCTATCGCCTGAACTGATTGATAAGTGCTTAAGCGAATCCGGTGTGGCGACTTTAAGAAAGCGTCGCTTACCCCTAGATATGATGGTTTGGAATATCATTGGTATGTCTATTTTTCGTGATATGCCGATGCGAGATATCGTCAATAAACTCGATATTTTATTACCTGGTAATCGTCCTTTCGTGGTTCCTAGCGCTATCGTTCAAGCCCGGCAAAGGCTTGGTACTGAAGCCATCAAGAAGATATTCTATCAAACACAACAAGAATGGCATCAGCATACTCCTCATCCCGACTGGTGCGGTCTCACGTTACTTGCTGTTGATGGGGTTGTGTGGCGAACTTTAGATACCGCTGAAAATCAAAGCGAGTTCGCTAAAACTAGCAATGGTAAACGTGAATCGGGTTATCCTCAAGTACGGATGGTTTGCCAAATGGAGTTAACTAGCCATTTTTTAACCGGTGCGTCATTTGATAGTGTGTCGACCAATGAAATGAACTTGGCTGCTGATTTAATACAAACAACGCCAGATAACTCGTTAACCTTGTTGATAAAGGTTATTATTCACTAGGATTACTTCATCGTTGGGCAGGGACGGGCGTACAGAGGCACTGGTTATTGCCTTTTAAAAAAGGCACTCAATACGAAGTCGTCAAAAAGTTAGGGCGATTAGACAAAATTGTCCGGCTTAAAACATCCCCTCAAGCCCGAAAGAAATGGCCGGATTTACCGGATAGGATTTAAGCGAGATTGGTGACAAGAACTATAAAAGGTAAAGAATATACGGTGATCACATCGATGGTCGACCCGATGCGCTTTCCCGTTGCAGATATTGCTGATTTGTATGCTCATCGGTGGGAAATTGAGCTAGGATATCGCGAAATGAAGCAATACATGCTCAAGAATGAGTTGACGCTAAGAAGTAAGAAACCAGAAATGGTACGGCAAGAATTATGGGGTGCCTTATTGGCCTGTAACTTAATGGCGCTGTTCCCTAATGCTGTTGTCACCCATAGGCCGCGACTAATATTTGTTGTTTATCTAGCTTTGCGTTACTTTCCCTAAACCACGCTAGGTAATTAGATAAATACTTCGTTGCAACACCTTTCATTTTTCCGTTAATTAACCGCTTATGGTCACAGTATTTTTGTTTGGCAATCGCTACATAGGATCACGAACCATCGCTGCATAATACGGAGTGTTCAGTCATGTTTTCGGTTAAATTCGCTGCTATTTCTGCCGTTGTATCAGCGGCTAACATCGGGTTAATCATATGGTTGCTGCGATCTATCGATAAAAAAACGGCAACTTGACCTTCCTTGGTTCGTTTTCTAGGTTGTCGATTACCTGTTAAAGCATTCGTGCCTTTTTCTGAGTAGGCCATAAAAAACTCATCAACTTCAATAATTTCCGACAATTTATCGGTATTTTTACCCGCTTGAGCGGCCAAAAATCGATGTCGCCATAAGAAAGCCGTTTTAAGATTAATACCACACACCTCGGTGTCTTGGTCTTGTTGTTAAAGATTTATGACAACCTTTACAGCGCTACCTTTGTATTGCCCCAGATTTCCCCCATTTTTTCAATTGAACGGATTCGCAATGCGGGCATTGTGATGATAGGTCAAAAAGTGGCTGAATAAGTTCATCGGTACTGATTTCAGTCTCTAGGGCTTGAATTGACTGATGTACTACCTCTCTTTGCGCTGGAGTCATCGAAGAAAGTTGTTTCGTTATCTGAGTTAATTTACTTTACTTACAAATGATTTAGTATCCATTGCTAATAACCTCAATAAGTTAATCTCACTATTAAGTCTAGACAACAATTTGCTACAACAGCGCCTAATTATTATAGTCAGGGCACATTTTTATTTTTACGCCCTGCCCTAAAAAATTAATGTTCAACGTTCTCAAGTTCTACAATAGTCACCTCCATCTTCTCTTGTTCTAGACCCGTTAAAGTCACTTTAGCTAACAAATTAGTGACCGGCGCATTTGCCGATGTAGAGCTAACGATAATATTTACCAGCTTGACGGATTGGCAACCCGCAAAACCACAAATACTATTAAGAGGCATTTGGTGGTATGACACTTCACGACCTGACAAGCCCTGTGTTTTGTTTAAAAACTTGATAACCTTTGGGTTTTTTTTAACCTCATCAATGACCATATTATTATGTGCAAAACTTTGGCTCGTTAAAAGTAAAAAGCTAACAAAAATCAAATATTTCATGTAAATCCTTAAACACATATTTATAAGTAAACTTTAGCTACGTTAACAACTTCCTTTTAAAATAAAACAGCTAAAACCCACCTTAGCTATAGCGATTTCAGGTCGTTCTAAGTGCCAATACGTAAAATATTAATCTGCTTAGGGCCGTTGTAAATTTGATTGTTCTATCACTTGTTAGCGACGTACTATTTTGACCTTCAACTGCTAATTTATGGTTGCTGCTTAGTCGCCGTTAACACGATTTCACGAATACAGACGTTTTGTGGCTGTCGATACACATAATCGATCGCATTGGCGACATCATCCGGCGCCAAGACACCATTCATGCTGTCTTTCCACGACTCGTATCCTGCAATAATATCATCAGATGTTGTATGCGATAACAACTCGGTTTCTACCGCGCCCGGGGCGATGGTGATAATTCGCACATTATCATTAGCCACTTCTTCACGTACATTTTCAGATATGGCATGTACCGCAAATTTAGTGCCGCAATACGCCGCGTGCTCACCAAATGTTTTACGTCCTGCAATAGAACTGATGTTAATAATGGTGCCTGTTTTTAGTGCTTTCATTGCTGGCAACACCGACTGCATACCATTTAGTAAGCCAAGTACATTGACATCAACCATGGTTTTCCATTCAAGAGCATCTTGTGTATCAATTTGACCCAACATCATCACGCCAGCATTATTGACCAGCAAATCAACAGGTCCAAAGGTATCCACCGCCGATTTGACCGCATCATTAAATGCCGATTTATCAATAACATCGACTTTGGCGCAAATAGTGTGTGGTAAATTGAGCGCCTCTAAACGTGCTAATCGACGTGCAATTAATAATAATGGATGGCCTTTGGCGCTCATCGCCTTGGCTAAGGCTTCACCGATGCCAGAACTTGCGCCGGTGATAACAACTAATTTTTTCATGTTCATTCTCTCAATCATCAAGTGTGTTTAATTCGAGTGGCATATTAAACAAAACGACATTGTTGATATATAATGTACCATTCACAACATTGTTAACTTATAGTCACCAAAGAGATGTATTCATGATAAAACTAGCCGCCTTATCAGACATAAAAGCCTTCGTAGTCTTGGCACAAGCAGGTAGCTTTACCAAAGCGGCGGCGAAGCTTTTAGTGTCTAGATCTTATATATCGAAACAACTGAGCCAACTTGAAGCCGATCTTGGGGTGACACTGCTCAACCGAACCACGAGAACGCAGCATTTAACGCCACAAGGTGAAGCCTTTTATCAACGATGCCACAATGCCTTAAGTGGTATCGAAAGCGCCATTGAACGTGCTATCGACAGCGGCGATACACTCGCTGGTCGCATTACGATAAATAGTGTTGGTGGTTATATCGGTGAAGAGATCATCGCACCATTAGTTCATGATTTTATGCATCAATATCCAGCAATAAATATAGAGCTCGACTTTACCAGTCAACGAGTTGATCTCATCACTGGAAAATTTGATTTTGTATTTAGAATGGGCGCACTTAATGACTCCTCGCTTATTGCGCGAGAATTAACCAGCATCGACAGTGATACATTTGTTAGTCCGAATTATTTGGCAAAACATGGCTTGCCTCAATCCCCACAAGACTTATCAACTCATCGATGCATTACTGGTAGTGTGCGTCATTGGGCATTTATAAACAAAGCAACTAACGAGAGTCTAAACATCCCCATTGATGGCCATTTAGTCTGCAAAAATGGCAAGATAATGGTTTCCGCAGCCGTTGCAGGAAACGGCATAATTAGAGTGCCAACGCTTTATTGCAACAAAGAGGTAGCGGCCGGATTATTACAACCACTGTTTACTGATTGGCGCATCGCTGCCATCCCTTTTTATCTCGTCTACATGCAAGACAAACATGCACCGCAACGGCTAAATGTATTTAAAGATTATGTCATACAAAACTTTGCTAAATACATCAACGCTTCGTCCCTTTGATAATTCAAAGAAAATAACACAATATATTAAGACCAGATAATAGGCGTTCAGAACAAGAAGCCCGTCACTATCTTGGCATACGCCGTAATATTTATTGTTATAACCCTTGAGCGATAGGACTAATTTGTCTAAAATGACGCAAGTTTTTATTTATTACAGGTCACGACCATGAACGACACTAAATCGCAACCAGCTTTACCCGATCGCCTTGCAGGTAACCCTAAAAGCCCATTCTATTCGGAAGAAGTTTTTGAATTCGAAATTGGTATTATGCTGAACGGCAAAGAACATTGCATCAGCGAAGGTTGGGTAAAAATTCCATCTCCTAAAGCATTAGATCGTCGTGGACAACCACTGATGATGACCCTAAAAGGTAAAGTTGAAGCGTTTTACAAATAAAACACTTTGCGATCACCATGCATGATTATTAAAGGGCCTAAAGAAATTTAGGCCCTTTTTTTTATACCTCGATATCCTCAAATTTTTGATGATTATCTTTTCTCACGTTAATCCGATTAGCATTTCCTCTACAATATAAATTATTGACAACAATTTTTATTACTCTCAATTTTATAGCTAAAAGATAACGCCATGACACCGCCAGTTACTGCCGGAGGTCATTGAGCGAGATGTCACGATAGGCGCGTTATATCCCACGCTTGAACGACTAGAAAGCAAAGGTTTACTTGAAAATGGGTGAAGCGACAGCTCAACGCGGCGGCGGAGCTAAAAAATATTTTAAAGTGTGCGCTAAAGGCCAATTGGCCCTAAAACGTTCCAAGCAAGCATTAACGGATATGCGGCAAGACGTTTCGCTCATTCAACATGGAAAGGTCAAATGAGCATTTCAAATCACTCGATGTCTACAGTGACTGAACTCGCGTCAAGATTCTTGGCATGGGCATTACCAAATAATCTAGTCGAGCCAGTATTGGGCGATTTATCTGAAGAATATAACCAGCGGCTTGTTAGCACTAATGAAGGAGCAGCAAAGCTATGGTATGTACGACAAGCTATCCGATCTGGCATCGGTTATATGTTTATCACTAAAAGGAATTTTATTATGTTTATATTTAGCCTCTGTTTTTTCGCTCTAATGACTTTCTATGTAATGTATATAGCGGCAGGCATTAGCGCGTTTATCGATATTCCTTCCATTATCATTTTACTGCCTACTACACTTGCCTTTATCTAGGGTGCAACCTCGTGACAAGCCGTGCATTTAGCCATGAGCATATTATTGATGCACCATGAAACTCACAGCGAATTGACATACAAACAATCGCAACGGGTTTTTTCAGTATTGGGCAATTCAGGCTTAATGATTGGCGCGTTCATGACGCTATTAGGATTGATAGTGGTTGCTCAGTTAACCGATGATATAAAGGCGCTAGGGCCGGCCATAGCGGTTTCATTGTTGACAAGTTTTTATGGCCTAGCCATAAAAATAGTGTGTTACATTGCACAACATAAAATACAAACATTGTCGGAAAACAAACGACTAAATGACATTGTCAATTAGTCGAAAAGTACAATTCCACTGAGTTTATAGCAATCTGGCAAAATTATTACTTTTAAAATTACCGAAAAATTCGGATGATATAAGATATCAAGAGCTAAAATATTTTATACAACCATGCATGATTTAACAAAGATAACCATCGGCTGTTGCTGAGCCTTTGCAACCTTGGTCAGCTGGTCAATAAAACGCTCAGAGAGCACAGTGCCCTGTGTTAATAATACGCCGTGTTGCGTATTCTCAACATCCTTTGTTAGCACCAGATTAGAGGTGACTTGTGACACATCAATCGCAAATTCAAGGTGTGGATCCTCACTGCACGGTTTTACAGCAAGCATATCAAAGAATAGCTTAACGATAATAGGATCAAACTGATTCGGAGTTTGCTCTTCTATCAACTTTTTGGCGTGGAGGACAGAGGTATTTGTGGCCATTTTTCGCCCTAACAGCAAATTATCAAAAGCAATTAATACCGCTAAAATTCGAGAGCCTAGTATTAAATCGTCTGAGCCCGCTTTGTCACTGACATCAAACGGCTGGGGAATTTGACTAATAATTTTGACTACATCATTTAACTGACTAACTCGACTTAACATCTCACTCGATTTCTGATAGAAAACATTATAACTAACCTGTTGTTGTA
>JABSRV010000197.1 GCA_013214905.1 Psychrobium sp.
ATTGTCGTGCTGGCGAAGTTATTGGCATTGTTGGTCGTTCAGGTTCGGGTAAAAGCACATTAACCAAATTAGTACAACGCTTATATGTGCCAGAGTCTGGCAGAGTACTGATTGACGGCGTTGATTTAGCCATGGTTGAGCCTGCATGGCTTCGCAGGCAAGTAGGTGTAGTACTACAAGAGAATTTTTTGTTTAACCGTACGGTACGTGAAAACATCGCCTTAGTTGATACTGGCATGTCAATGGAGCAAGTAGTAAAGGCCGCCCAACTTAGTGGCGCTCATGAGTTCATTCTTGAACTGCCAGAAGGTTACGATACGGTTGTAGGTGAACAAGGCTCATCACTTTCTGGTGGACAAAGGCAACATATCGCGATTGCTAGAGCGTTAGTGACTAACCCTAAAATACTTATTTTTGATGAAGCCACCAGTGCCCTTGATTATGAATCTGAAAGTATTATTCAAGCTAACATGCGCCGTATTAGCCAAGGTCGTACTGTGTTTATTATTGCTCATCGCTTATCGGCGGTAAAAGACGCCAACCGTATTATGGTGGTAGAGAAAGGACGTTTAGTAGAGCAAGGTGGTCATCAGCAACTTATCCAACATGGCGGTATTTATGCACACCTTCATTCTATTCAAAGTCACCACGGTATTGGCGTTGCAGAAAAAACCGCACCCCAAACACCACAGCAACAGCCATTAAATGAACAGCAACAACAAAAACAAGCGCTACAAAGACGAAAGGCGGTTCAACAATCACAAATAGCCCCATCGACTAATAGCGATGCCAATAGAGTTAAAAAGGAGACTGAGCATGTCAAGTAGTTCACATGACACCCAGTCTTCACAAGCACATCGTAAGTTAGCGCCAGAAAAGCTTGCCTTTTTACCTGCCGCGCTTGAAATTCAAGCTGCGCCACCACCTAAGTGGAGTCGTTCATTGCTCTGGGCAATTAGCGGGCTTATCGTAATTCTTATTCTATGGGCATCGTGGGCAGAGATAGATATTATCGCTACCGCCCAAGGTAAGATTGTACCTAGTGGCAGAGTGAAAGTTATTCAACCGCTTGAAACGGGCGTGGTTAAAACTATTTTTGTTAAAGAAGGTCAGCATGTAAGCGCAGGGGATAAACTCATCGCCCTTGATAATACTGCCAGTCAAGCAGATGCAGATAGGCTAAATAATGAATGGCAAGGGCAAATGGCTGATTTATCACGCTTGCGTCACTTTATTCAACGTGTTGAAAACAAAAAGCCACGGGCCAACAAATTCAATGATGGTGATAGCGGCACTGAGCCTACTCAGTATAAAGTTCTAGCTTCATTAACATTAAATCAGCGTTTATTACTTGAAAGTAGTCTACAAGAATATCAATCTAAAATTGATAGCTTCTTAAGTGAAATTGTTAAATTAACAGCAGAAAAAAAAGCGATAAAGATAAATGTTTTCCGTTTAACTAAAACCCTACCGCTTATTACAGAGCAAGTGGAAAGCTTACTGTCACTGTTGTCTGAATCAATGGTGTCACGTAATCAATATTTAGAGCTTGAGCAAGAGCGTATTAACCAAGAAGAAATGCTTAATCTTGAAGGTGCTAAGGCAGAGCAAATTAGTGCCAGTATACTCTCGGCGCAACAAAATTTAAGGGCTTACCGCGCTGAAATTCGCCGTAATACCCTACAAGAAATTAATCAACTTACCCGGCAAAGCGAAAGTACTAAACAAGAGCTAACCAAGGCCAAACGCTTAACAGCGCTTCGAGTACTAACAACTCCTGTTGATGGGGTAGTGGAAGAGTTAGCCATTGCTACCATAGGTGGCATAGTCACCCCAGCACAAGAATTACTTAAAATTGTACCTAAGGGACAAGTACTTGAAATAGACGCAGGACTTCTCAATAAAGACATTGGTTTTGTGCACACAGGGCAGGTAGCTGAAATTAAAATAGACAGTTTTCCGTTTACAAAATACGGCGTCATCGACGGTGAAGTCACCGACATTTCGGCAGATGCGATTGAGCATGAACAAAAGGGGCTATTGTTCCCTTTAAAAGCTTCAATGAAAACTGATGAAATAAATGTCGATGGCAAATGGATAAAATTAAAGCCCGGCATGTCAGTGACGGTAGAGATTAAAACAGGCACTCGGCGCTTAATGGAGTTTTTGTTAGCTCCATTAATGCGTGGGGTCAGTGAAGGCGCAAGAGAGCGTTAAGCAACTTAAGAAGATGCCTTCGGTGAATTTTTTATATAACTATGGAATATTGCCGTAAAAGGTATAAGTAGCAGAAATAAAAATTTGAATAGCCGTCTATAGAAAAATTCACTATTTAATTCATCTAGGGTTATTAAGAAATTGAGATTGTCATTAACCATTAATTTCATTAGATATAAGTCCTCCGTATATCTATGAGCAGGGTACTTTACTACCTGTATGATTAGATTGTTTTGGTCATCTTTTGATAATGAGTCAAATGAATAGTTTGAGATTAAATTTAACGTTTTCTCTGTCTTTTTGTCTAGTACATGATCACGTATTTGGGTTTTAAAACCTGATGTCGTTTTTATAAATTTGACGTGATATGTCTTTATATCAATTGCCATTAAAGGAGCGTCAAAGATACGAAAAAAATATATAAAAAAAATAAAAAAAACCAGGGGAACAAATACATCTGGTTTTTTAAGATGATTTTTTGCAAACATTTTTATTTTAAATTGTAAGGGAATATACATGACTATTAATACTGATTTTATTAAAAATTATACGCCGGGAGCGGGATCATCTGCTTCAATTACTGCTGATTTTTTATTACTTCAAAATACACTTGAGGATTATAAAAATGGTAAAGCTGATGGAGTTGATGTTGCCTTTGCTGTTGCAGGAACAATAATAGCTGCAGCTTCGTTAGTCAATATTAATGTTCCTGGGTCAAACTTGAGTACTGCTATAGGGGCATTGGGTAACGAACTTGTCAACGCAAGAGAAACTTATAATAGAACAGGAGTTCTTCCACCAGCTACTTTGACTGCATTAATTGGTAGTACCTCTTCACTTGCTGAAGTAGTTATGGAACCGTTAAGAACTAGAAATCCAACATTTGCTGTTGCTTACGTTGCGTTACAAGCTATTTCATTAGGAGCTAAGTTTGTACAGTTAACTATACCTTCCCCTGACGAATATTTAGCTTCCCTTCACCAAGAGCAAGCAACAATGATAGATATCATTGATGTGCAAATGAACGAACGAAAAGAAGAGCTTATTTCTAAATTCAATCAAATTTTACAAGAAGAAATGCAATTATCTGGCGTCACGATAAGCGATTCTCATGTAAATGATTTCTCCCAATTAATCGATGGTTTAATTAACGATTTTAATACCGAAGTTAACCAAAAAATAAATGACAGCTTAGAGTTAAAAATTGGTTTAAGCATTGATGAAATTCAAGATATAAAAGATGAGTATTTGGGCGAGTTTGATAGTGTTTATTTAAACTTCAATCCAACTTATGATCTTGAAAATAGTCGAGTATCTTCTCTTTTATATGCTGTTTTAGGAAATGAATTGCAAGATGCTCGTATAGAAAATTTGAATGAAGCACATCAAGACTTTCAAGAAGAATTAAATGTATTAGAAGAAGATCAGTTAGATTCTTTTAAAACCCAAGTAGAACAAAACTTAGCTGCGTTAAGTTCTTCTCAAGCAAACCTCTCACCAGATGATCAAAGTATATATCTTTCAGCTGTGATCAGTTTTTATCAAAAAGAGCTGAATATGCTCCAAGATCAATATTCTACTAGCTCTGAGGACATTAAAAATAATTTACTCCTTCTTGATGAGCTTCCCGTAACGGCAATAGAAAAACCAATAATAGCGAATTATGTCTCTGAAAAAGAAAGGTTAGTATCTGAATATTCAGCCGATGAACTCGAACAAGTTGAATTACGACTAATTGAAATTAATAAGGATCTTAGTCATGCCATTCTAAATGGCGAACAAGGCTATTTGGATGATGTTTTTGAAATGCAATCGGAAGCTGGAACTTATTTACTTGAAGTTGCTTATGAGTTAGCACAAAGAGTAACTCAGTCTGAGGATATTGAACTTCCGGATAATATTTACGCTGACCTCGCAGCTCTGCGTGACGAAATAGTTAGCGATATTTCTGCTGAAAGGGACGATTTCTCTTCTGAAACAAAAGGTGAAGAATCAAGTGTTGGAGCCAACTTATCTACTTATATTAATGAAATCGTTTCTATTAGAAATGGTTCAGTAAATGATATCAATAATGAAGTCCAAGAATCTAAACAAGGTATTAATGACATCATTAATCTTTTAAAGAATTTATTAGGCGATCCCGATGATTCTGAAGAGCCTGATGAAGACGGAGATGGTATTCCTGATAAAGATGATCTAGATAAAGATGGCGATGGAATTCCTGACAAAGATGCCCCTTCTGGTGATGATAATGGGCAATCGGGTAATAGAAATAGCCTCGGTGACGATCTTCAAAATGCTATTGACGACCTTCTAGGTTGGCTTCCTGCTCCTCCGAGAAGAAGAGATCCATTAACATTAGATTTGAATGGCGATGGTATTCATTTAACTAATCTCGAAGAAGGAGTTTATTTTGATCAAAATGGTAATGGTATTAAAAATTTATCACAATGGAATTCACCAGAAGATGGTTTCCTTGTCCTAGACCGGAATATGAATGGCTCTATTGATAATGGCACTGAGCTTTTTGGTGATAGTACGTCGATCAATGCTCAAGGAGATACTGCTGAGAATGGCTATGATGCTCTAGCTGTATTCGATATTAATGCTGATGGAAAAATTGACCACAATGATAGTGTTTATAACGACCTTAATGTATGGATAGACAAAAACTCGGATGGTATTAGTCAATCGGATGAATTATTTACTTTAGCTGAAATTGGTGTTGCGTCGATATCTTTAAGTTATGACGCTAATAGTCTCACGAGTAGTTATACCGATACTCAGCAAGTCGAACATATGACTCAAAGTGTAATTTTTGATACCAGTGATTATTATCGAGAGTTTGCAGAGCCTCTAGTGGTTAGTGATTCAATCCAATTGTTACCAACAATGACTGGTACTGGCACTGTCCGTGATCTTCATGAGGCAGCAACACTTTCTGTTGCTCTTGAAAATGATTTGGCTAGCTTCTCATCAGAACCCAACCGTGTCGAACAGATGAGACTTGCGGAATCCATAGTAATCAGCTGGGCTAAGACTAGTGAATATTATGAAGAATATAATGAGGCTGTTATTAGCCCAACAATGGATAAGTTATATATTATTGAAGCTTTTGCAGGAACGAGGGTGCCTTTTTCAATAGCCAATAGTTCATCTCAAATTCCAACAGAGCTAATTGAAGACTCCTACAACAGCATCATTAAAATGACCTATTTAGAGTTAGCTAGCCAAACAACTCTAAAGCCTTATATTGAAAATATCATATTAAACTTTGAGACACCTGTAATCACATATGATTTAAATAATGTAATTGACTTACTCTCATTAGAGCCGCTTTCAGCTGATGTTATAGCTACAGCGCTTGATTTAATGTCAGTGTTAGCTAGATTTTCTCCTGCAGATATTCTTCCCTTAAGTCAGTATGTTGCCGATTCTATGTTTAGCTTGCCAGAAGCTGATTTATTACTTTTGACTGAAGTCTTAGAATTTAATGGTGTAACACTCTCTACAACAGACGGTATAACAGAAGTCTATTTTGAATCGAGTAATATGAGAATTATTGAAGGTAACTCTTCTGTTTATATCGATGGTACTAATGCTAATGAAACTCTTAATGGTACTGATAGTGCGGATGTCATAAATGCAGGAAATGGCAATGACACCGTAGATGGTGGTGTTGGCAATGACATTATTACAGCCAATGGTGCGGGCTCTAATACTCTATCAGGGGGTGAAGGTGATGATACGATCAGTATTAATCGCAGTACTAGCTACTCTTACCAACGAGATTACAGCAGTAAAGCCGTAAATACTTTTATAGGTGGTGCAGGTAATGACCGCCTTGAAGGCAGTATGGGTGCAGACACGTATGTATTTAATACGGGTGATGGGCAAGATACGATTAATGACTATGACACGAATAACCACTCTTCATACACCTCCTGGGGTAAAACGGATAAAATTGTCTTAGGTGCTGGTATTGCTGAAAGTGATTTAAGTATTGAGCGTGTAGGTAATCATCTACGTATCTTAATTGGTGGTGCTGAGTCAGGCGATTCTATTACTATCGAGAATGCGTACTCTAGTAGTCTTTATCGTATTGAAGAAATAGTGTTTGATGATGGTAGCAAAATAGCTGGCTCGGGCTTATTTGAGTTACCAATGGCAGCTACCGCAGGTGATGATGTCATTAGTGGCTCAGGCTTTGCTGAAACCATCTCAGGTTTAGCAGGTGATGACACCATCAATGCCGGTAGTGGTAACGATGTCATCGATGGGGGTTTAGGCAATGACACTATCAATGCAGAAAATGGCAATGACACCGTAGATGGTGGTGTTGGCAATGACATTATTACAGCCAATGGTGCGGGCTCTAATACTCTAT
>JABSRV010000198.1 GCA_013214905.1 Psychrobium sp.
AGCAATGATCAATGGCAAGCGCTATATGTACCACAAGCATTAACGGTTTATCCTTTTGTATTATCAAAGGATGTTAACAATAATGATAGCCTGCTGTTGTGCCTTGATGCAGATAGCAGTTTAGTTAATGACAATCAAGGCTCGGCGTTATTTGATGACAATGGTCAGCAAATGCCTTGGCTAGCGGAAAAAGGCGAGCAATTGGTATCATTGGTCGAAAAAAATAAACTGACTGAGATGTTTATTAAGGCGCTTACCGATAATAATTTATTGCAAGCACAAACCTTAACCATCGAAACGCCACAAGGCAAAGAATATAGCGTGGAAGGTTTGTATACGATTAATCAGGTGCAGCTTGATCAATTGGGCGAGCAAGAATATTCACAGTTAAGAAGTCGCGGTTTTATCGCGCCAATTTACGCATCATTGATGTCGATGCAACGCGTGCAGTTTTTAGCAAAAATGCTAGCTTATACCAATTCCACTAAGTGATTGCCCACTTGGGCTGGTTAAAGTTAATGATAACTACGTTGCTCTCACTTCCAATAGCTAGCTATTGCTCAATCGAGCGCCTTGTTCTAATTTTTTTTCCTGCGCACAACAAGATCACAGACTTAATAGCATTGGTATTAATTGAATAAATGGACCTAATAATGAATTTTAGATTGCCCACATTAGCATTGTTGCTAACGTTTGTTGTCTCAGGTTGCACCGATGATAATGGTGTTACATCGTCAGCTAAAAAAAAGACAGCTCAAGCGGTACTTACTCAACTTGCTGATACGCTAGTAGTAAGCTATCAACATATTACCAATATCGTTGGGCCACATTGCGATAAAAGCAAAGGAGAGGGGGCGTGTTTTCAAGCCGAAATCAGTTTGACTTCGCCGGTTGACGTTGCCGGTGATGATTGGGAAATCTATTTCAGCCACATAGCTCCCGTGCAATCTTTTGTCAGCGATAGCCTAGTCATTGAACATATTAACGGTGATTTACATAAACTAACCTTAGCCAAGGGCAGTGAGGGCTTTGAGGCAGGACAAAGAAAAAGCATTTTGATTACTGCTATTTTTTGGTCGGTGTCTGAATTCGATCTGATGCCTAACTATATTTTAAACAAGCCGGGTATTGAGCCGCAAATCATTGCTAGCACCCGATCGGTAAACGATGCAGAAACCGGTCTTGAAACACTACCTTTTGTTAAGCCATATACCGACGAAGAGACGCAGTTCAGGCGCATGCCCGGTGAAAAGACCCAATGGGCCACCAGTGAGGTATTGTTTGAAAATAATGCCAAGCTTGGGGTTAGCAATGAGCAGATTAGCGGGGTCATTATTCCGACGCCACAACAGATCATCCTGCCAAAAATTAATGCGCAACTTGATGTTTCACCAGGCATCAACATTAACTTCAATGGCTTGGCGCAAGATAAACTAGCCAGTGTTATTACGCGGTTAGAATTATTAGGGCTGAGACAATCAAAGATCGGCATTGCTGTTGATTTAAGTCTTGATACAGACGCGGGCATTGCTGGCAGTTACCGTTTAGTGGTTAATCAGCATGGCATTAGTATCAAAGGCAGCGACATTAGCGGCGTCTATTACGGGTTGCAATCGGTTGCAGCACTAATAACCTTAGGCAGTAATTACCTACCATTAGTGAGCATTATTGACCAACCTCACTATGAATTTCGAGGCATGCACGTTGATGTGGCGCGCAATTTTATGAGCAAAGAATTTATCATCAAATTGCTTGATCAAATGGCGGCCTACAAACTCAATAAATTACATCTGCACCTTGCTGACGATGAAGGGTGGCGTCTGCAAATTCCAGGCTTGCCAGAATTAACGGATATCGGTGGCAACCGTTGTTTAGATTTAAGCGAACAACACTGTTTGTTGCCTCAGTTAGGTGCGGGCATCGATATAAATAGTGCGATTAATGGTTATTATACGGTGGCGGATTACCAAGAAATTTTACGCGCCGCCAGTGCGCGCCATATTCAGGTCATTCCGTCATTGGACATGCCAGGACATTCACGTTCGTCGGTTAAGGCAATGACCGCGCGTTATCATCACTACATCGGTCGAGGCGAGGTGAATAAAGCCAACGAATTCTTGCTGTATGATTTAAATGATAAGACAGAGTATTCGTCGGTGCAATTTTATAATGATAATACAATCAATGTTTGCATGGAGTCGTCATACGTATTTATTGACAAAGTGATGGACGAAGTGAAAGAAATCCACCGTACTGCTCAGCACCCATTGACCCGTTATCACATTGGCGCCGATGAAACCGCTGGCGCTTGGCTTGAGTCGCCAATTTGTCAGAATTTCGTCGCTAATAACAGCCGTGGTATCACTAACATAGAACAATTAGGAGCCTATTTTATCGAGCGTGTCGCCAAAATATTGTCTAACAAGGGCATTGAAACGGCGGGTTGGAATGATGGCTTAATGCATACAAATGCTGCCAACATGCCCGACGTTGTGCAGGCCAATGCATGGGATAATCTATTTTGGGGCGGGCATAGTTCGGTTCATAAAATGTTAAATCAGGGCTGGCAGGTTGTTTTTTCATCACCGGAAGTGCTGTATTTTGACTTTCCTTATGAAGCGGATCCTAAAGAACACGGCTATTACTGGGCGTCGCGGCATACCAATACCCGTAAGGTATTTGAATTAATGCCAGATAACTTACCTGTTCATGCCGAGGTGTGGCGTGATCGAATGGACGTTCCTTTTAGCTCAGTTGATGATAAGAATACTGTGCTAGCGCAAGGGAAATCATTATCCGGTATTCAGGGGCAGTTATGGACAGAGAGCACTCGGTCCGAGTCAATGGCCGAATATAAAATTTATCCACGTTTGTTGGCGCTGGCCGAGCGTGCTTGGCATAAAGCAGATTGGGCGGTTGCATATCAGCCGCAAGGTCAAGTTTATAGTTCAAGCAGCGGTTATTTTTCATCGCAACAACGTGGGCAACGAAACCGTCAATGGCAACAATTTGCTAAGACGGTAGCGCTTAAAGAAATGCCAAAACTGTCGTTAGCAGGTATTAATTATCGCATAGCTACTGTCGGCGCAAAGGTGATCGATGGCATCTTACATGCCAATAGTATTTTCCCGCAAACAGCTATCGAGTATCGAGTTAAGCAAGGTGAATGGCAACCATATATTCAACCGATTGCGGTATCAGGTGATATTGAAATACGGGGCACCACGGATAATGGTAAGCGTAAAGGGAGAATACTCAAGCTAAATCAGTAAGTTAAAATAAAGTCGTAAAATGTGAAATAGTAAATGACAACGCTGTCATTAGGGTGTAGGATTTATCTATTCAATATACAGATGAACTGAAACAAAAAGACACACTGACATAAAATTAAGCAATGGGCAGTATGAAGTTCACATTTTATATATTATTTGAGGAAGGCAATGGTAGCTAATTCAGTTGACACTAATCGATTATACTTAGGCGTGGATGGCGGTGGTAGCAAATGCAAGGCAATCGTTGTTGATACCACAGGGGTAGTACTAGGCACAGGTATTGGTGGCCCTGCTAATCCGTTTCATGGTGTCGAGCAAGCGATGACGTCAATTGTTGACTCGGCATATTTGGCACTTAGCGATGCTAATTTACCAGCAAAACTTATCTCTGAACTAGTGGTTGGTATGGGATTAGCTGGGGTTAATTTGCCCAGCATGTATGAAGCAATGCTGCAATGGCAACATCCTTTCAGAAAGTTATTTTTAACCACAGACTTACATATTGCGTGTTTAGGAGCCCATGAAGGCAATGACGGTGCGATTATGATCACCGGCACCGGATCGTGTGGATATAGTCGTATTGATGGCGAGACAACTATTATTGGTGCCCATGGTTTTCCCCATGGTGATATTGGCAGCGGTGCATGGCTTGGCTTACAAGCGGTTACCAAAGTCTTAACCTCGCTCGATGGTCTCGAGCAAGACTCTGCCATGAATCAAACAATGCTTAAATATCTTAATTGTGAAAACGATTTACAATTGGTGGAAATGGTGGCTAAAAAACCGGCAAGTTTTTTTGCCAAGTTAGCATTTATTGTATTTGATGCCGCTGAACAACAAGATCCGCTGGCGTTGAGTATTGTAGAGGTTGGTGCAAGTTACATTAGTAATGTCGCCCGTAGTCTCCAGTTGGCGCCACCAATTAGGATGTCATTAATAGGTGGCTTAACTCCAAAAGTAATGGCTTGGTTAGCGGCTGACGTTAAAGGGTGGTTGCAGCCTCCCGTTAGTCCGCCAGAAATGGGCGCAGTAATATATGCGAAACAACAAATTGAAAGTGAAATATAAGGCAACGCAATGACTCAAACAATTATGGAACAAGAAGCACTGCAAACCGCAGTAGTGATCAAACAACAGTTAATCAATAACGTTGAAATCGTGCGCAATTTGGGCAAAGAATTGCGTAGTCGTGCACCGTCAATGGTGATGATTATTGGCCGTGGTTCGTCGGATCACGCTGGGGTATTTGCTAAATATTTAATTGAAATTGAAGCCGGGGTTCCCGTGTGCGCGGCGGCACCATCGGTGGTAAGTGTTTATGGCAAAACATTAAAATTAAAACACGCCTTGGTTCTTATTATTTCACAGTCCGGGCGCAGTCCCGATATTTTAGCGCAAGCCGAGATGGCCAAGGCGTCTGGTGCGTTTACCGTGGCTTTAGTTAACGATGAAACGTCACCATTAGCACAGTTAGTGGATGTGGTATTGCCATTGGGCGCTGGTGAAGAATTATCGGTTGCGGCGACTAAAAGTTATTTGTCGACGTTGTCTGCGTTGCTGCAAATGACCGCATATTGGACGCAAAACGACGAGTTAATTGCCGCCCTTGATACCTTGCCTAAGCTGTTAGATATTGCGGCTCAAGCCCCATCGCAATTAACCAATGAAAAGCTTAACGGGGTTAAAAACCTCGTGGTATTAGGGCGTGGTTTAGGTTATGGCATCACCAAAGAGATTGCGTTAAAACTAAAAGAAGTAGCAAGTATTCATGCCGAAGCCTTTAGTAGTGCAGAATTTTTACACGGACCAGTAACCCTGGTTGAACAAAAATTAACGATTATTGACTGTCATGTGGATGATGAAAGTGCCAGCTCTCATCACGCTCAAATTAGCGAAGTGACTTGCCGTGGCGCCGATGTTATTGGTTTACATCAAGTGGCGGACGGGGTTCATCCGCGTTTGGCGCCTTTATTGGTGCTGCAACGTTTTTATTTGGATGTGGCAAAGGTTGCGGTGGGACGCGGTTTTAATCCCGATCAGCCGCTTGGGCTGAAAAAAGTAACGCGGACGTTATAAGATGACCCGGCAGGTCATTAGTGCTACTCAAATTTTTGACGGCTATCGATTTCATGATGGCAGTCAACTGGTCGTCGACGCAGGTAAAGTTGTTGCCATTGAACCTATTAGCGGCGATGCTAATGAGCATATTGAGGGCACTATTGTGCCTGGTTTTATTGATTTGCAAGTCAATGGCGGCGGCGGGGTATTGTTAAACAATACCCCAACGTTGGCAGGTTTAAAAACCATGCTGGCAGCGCATCGTGAGTTTGGCACCACCGCCATGTTGCCGACATTAATTACCGATACCGTGGATGTGATGGCGCAAGCCGCTGACGCGATTGCTGACGCATTACGGCACAATGTCACTGGCATATTAGGTATTCACTTTGAAGGACCCCATTTAAGCATTGCTAAGAAAGGGGCGCATAGCGAAGAGTATATTCGTGCTATTTCTGAGGCTGAATGGGCAATTATTTCGCGGCAAGACATTGGTCTAGTTAAGGTCACTATTGCGCCAGAGAATGTATCACTGCAAGATATTAAACGCATGGTTGCCTTGGGTATAAAGGTCTTCTTAGGGCACTCCAACGCCAGCTATCAACAGGCAAGGGCTGCACTGGACGCTGGTGCAACGGGCTTCACCCATCTATTTAATGCTATGTCGGCGTTCACCTCACGTGAACCCGGCATGGTGGGTGCTGCTTTATTAGCTGACGACGCGGTCTGTGGTTTAATTGTCGATGGTCATCATGTCGATTACGCCAGTTGCCAACTAGCGATTAAGGCTAAACCCGAGGGCAAACTGTTATTGGTCACCGATGCGATGTCGGTGGTTGGCAGCGACATCGCACGTTTTTCATTTTTTGATCGTGAAATTATTCGCGTTGGTGATAAGTTAAATTCCACCACCGGTGAGCTGGCAGGTTCGGCATTAGACATGGCGAGCGCAGTGCGCAATACGCACCACCATTTAGGCCAATCCCTAGCACAAGCGGTCAATATGGCTAGTTTATATCCAGCACAATATTTAGGTTTACAGCATCGATTAGGGCAGTTGACGCCAGGTGCTCAAGCTGACTTTATTGCGTTAGATGATAATTTGCTGGTAACTCGACATTGGGTTGCTGGACATTAATCCAAATATAATAATAAGAGAGGTTTTATGAGTGCAAATATTGAATCAAGGTCGTCAACTCAATCGAGCGTGATGCCGATGGTGATTATAGGTTTTTTATTTTTTGTTTTTGGATTTGTTA
>JABSRV010000199.1 GCA_013214905.1 Psychrobium sp.
CTAAAGCACCTAGCCCGATGGAAATGGTGCTGATGTCTGTTGGAGCATGTAGCTCAGTCGATGTGGTTAGCATGTTGAAAAAATCACGTCAGCAAGTGCAAGGCGTTAAAGTTGAACTAAGCTCTGAACGCAGAGAAGAAGCACCACGTTATTTCACCAAAATCCATTTACATTTTGTTGCAACAGGTACAGACATTAGCGAAAAACACTTGGCTCGCGCTGTTTCTTTAAGTGCTGAAAAATATTGCTCAGTAGCACTTATGTTAGAGAAAGGCGTAGAAATCACCCACAGCCACGAAGTTGTTGCTGCCTAGCAACAAGTTGTAGGCGTAACTAATTAGTTACGCCAGACATTCCTTAATCTAAAAGCTTCTATTATATTTACCTAAGAGAAAATCGTTCTCGCTAGATAAAGCTAGGCTGTTAAAATCCTATACTTTCCGTTCGCCGCCATCCTATTTTTAGACCATTTTCATTAAAAAACTGATCACCTGCGCTAGCTAAAATTAACAATAACGGCGTTGCTCTCAATCCCAATAGCCAGCTATTACTCATTCGAGCGTCTTGTTCTAGTCAATTTTATCTGTGCACAGCAAGATCACATCATTAATAGAAATGGTATAAGAATAGCGTTAGTCGCTTGCGAAGCAAGTGCAGTAGAATTTGTCAGATTGGAAATGGCACGTAGAAGCGATAGAGGATTCGAAGACGCTCTGGCTCCACTGTTTGTTTAACAAGAGTAGATGCGCTACCAAGCTGTGCTAATCACAGACGGCATTACTTAAATTATTGATTTAATAATTTGAATGTATTAAAGATGTTTTTGAATTTATTGCTTTGAAGAGGTTAAGTAAAAAGTGGTCGGTGATAGAGGATTCGAACCTCTGACCCTCTGGTCCCAAACCAGATGCGCTACCAAGCTGCGCTAATCACCGACATATTTTACTTTTCAACACACATCTATTATCTGGAATAATAAATGGGGTGACTGATGGGGCTCGAACCCACGACAACTGGAATCACAATCCAGGGCTCTACCAACTGAGCTACAATCACCACTATTTTTCTATCAACCCAAACACGACTGGCGCGCCCAGGAAGATTCGAACTCCCGGCCTCACCCTCCGGAGGGGTACGCTCTATCCAGCTGAGCTATGGGCGCTTATGTCCGTATTGCGGGTGCATATAGTAAGTATTTTATAGGGTTTCGTCTAGCAATAATTTCAATTATCTGTCTGTTAGGAGGAATATTGAGCAGTATCTATGATTTTAATCAATGAAAGGCGAAAATCAGCACTAGTTTGTTGTTTATATATGTTTAGAACCGTTTATAATGTTGAAAAAATTATTCCAAAATTATAGTCAGAGGTTGTTACACATGAAATCAGCTGTATCTAAAGTAGTATTAGGTCTTGCTGTTGCAATGGCATTTGGTGTGAGCGCATCAGATTTGTCAAACGACGCAATTAAAAAGCGCATTGCTCCCGTAGGTAATGTTTATTTGTCGGGCGCTGTTGTTGCCGCTCCGGCTGCACCAACTGGACCACGTACTGGTGCCCAGGTTTATCAAGCAACGTGTTTTGCTTGTCACGGCACTGGCGCTGCAGGTGCACCAATTAAAGGGAATGCTGATGCTTGGGCGCCTCGTTTGGCGCAAGGTATGGACGTATTATTCGATCACGCACTTAACGGTTTCAATGCAATGCCTGCAAAAGGTACGTGTATGAACTGTAGCGACGACGAATTAAAAGCAACCATCGAATATATGGTAAAAGGTCTGTAATAGTCCTTAGCAACAAAAAAGCCCTTTTAGCAATGCTAAAGGGGCTTTTTTATGTTCACGATTACAGGGATGTAATCGGTAGAGCGAAGCAGGATGCCCGAGCCGAGTTTGCACAAGGATGTACTTATAATAACAACGCAGGAGCAGTTATCGAGATGGCAAAGAGCGGCGATGATCAAGATTGTAGCAGTTGCTAATATAACTACTTAAACATGTCTCTTAAATTGGCGATGGCCGATTTTGCAGTTTCTTGTTTTTGCTGCGCCGTTTTAGGTGGTTTTCTAGATTCCCACTCTAAGTCGTCTTGTGGCAACTCATCCAAGAATCGACTGCCGGTTGGTTTCATTACCTCACCATACTGTCGACGCTCTTTGGCTTGGGTGAAAATTAATTCACGTTGTGCGCGGGTTATACCAACATAAGCCAAGCGGCGCTCTTCTTCTATATTGTCCTCATCAATGCTTGTTTGATGCGGCAACAGACCTTCTTCCATACCTACCATGAATACAATGGGGAATTCTAATCCTTTAGAGGCGTGTAAGGTCATCAGCTGAACCTGATCGGCATCTTCTTCGTCTTCGCCGCGCTCCATCATGTCGCGTAATGTTAAGCGAGTAACAACCTCTGGCAATGTCATCGGTTCGTCTAAATCATCGCCGTCTAACATGCCACTAACCCAGGTAAATAGGGTGTTAACATTTTTCATGCGCATTTCAGCGGCCTTACCACTAGGACTAGTTTCATATAACCAATCTTCGTAGTTTATATCGCGAATGATTTGTCGTACAGCTTCTAAAGGGTCACCACGGCGCGATTGATCATCTAGTTCCACTAACCAACGTGTGAATTGTTGCAACTTAAATAGCTTTTCACCTTGTAAGGTTTGCTCTAATCCCAATTCAAAACTAGCGGAAAACAAGCTTTGCTGGCGCATGTTGGCATAACTGCCTAGCTTTTCTAAAGTGGCCGGGCCAATACCTCTTTTAGGCGTATTCACCACGCGCAAAAATGACGTATCGTCATCGGGATTTACCAGCAGCTTTAAATAAGACATCACATCTTTGATTTCACTACGAGAGAAAAACGAAGTACCGCCGCTTATCTTATAAGGAATGCGGTTAGTCATTAGTGATTTTTCAAAAATACGGGACTGAAAATTACCACGATATAAAATAGCGAAATCCCGATAGGCCGTTTTATTCATAAAGCGATGACGAATAATTTCAGCGATCACGCGTTCTGCTTCGTCATCTTCATTCTTACCGTAAATCACCCGCAACATAGCACCATCGCCTAAGGTGCTAAAGAGCTTCTTTTCGTAAATATGTGGGTTGTTTGCTATTAATATATTGGCACTACGTAGTATGCGACTGCTTGAACGATAATTTTGCTCAAGTTTTATGAGGCGTAATCTTGGGTAGTCGGTTTTTAACAACACCAAGTTTTGAGGTTTAGCGCCGCGCCAAGAATAAATAGATTGGTCATCATCACCCACCACTGTAAAGCGGGCTCTGTCACCCACTAATAGTTTGATTAATTCATACTGGCTAGTATTGGTATCTTGATACTCATCGATCAACATATAGTGAAAACGATTTTGCCAACGCTCTCTAACTTCGCTGTTGTGACGCAACAATAATGTTGGACCCATGATCAAATCGTCAAAATCGAGTGCGTTGTAAGCGGTAAGTTGTTTTTGATAGCGTTCATAGAGCTGAGCAAAGATAACATCTTGTCCCGATTGCGCTTGCTCAATCGCTTGCTTGGGCGTGATCAGTTCATTTTTATAACTTGAAATCACGCTTTGCAGCATGCTAATTTTCTCTTTGTCGTCTTCAAGTTCTTTTTCGGTAAGATCTTTGAGTAAACTTAAGGTATCGGTACCATCAAACAAGGTAAAACCGGGTTTAATGCCCATGGCCTTGGTTTCACGTTTGATAATAGTTAAGCCTAAGGTATGAAAAGTGGAAACGGTAATACCTCGAGTTTCTTTACGTCCTAGTTCTTGGCTCAAACGCTCTTTCATTTCACGAGCCGCTTTATTGGTAAAGGTAACGGCAGCAATATTACGTGCTTTATAACCACAAGTTTGGATCAAATAGGCAATCTTATTTATAATAACCCTAGTTTTGCCACTGCCAGCACCGGCGAGCACTAAACATGGCCCATCGATATAATGTACTGCTTCGTTTTGTTGTGGATTGAGCTTCATAATCTACTTTAATACCTTGAACGTGAAATCTAGACCGATACCAATCCGCATTAAAGACAGCCCATTTATGCTGGTTAAAACAGTTGAATACGTCGTTGCTCTCAATCCTAATAGCCAGCTATTAGTCAATCGAGCGCCTAGTATTCATCAGTTTTTCCTACGCATCAAAAGACCACTCTTCAACGAGGATTGGCATGAATTGAAAAATTTACTAGCAGATTTTACCTGATTTTGGGTACAATAGTTGTTGTTTATTAGGTGAAATTGAGGAGAATTTAAATGTTCAATGCAAAGAAATTAGAAGAAATCGCACAACAAGTCGCTAATTCACTGCCGCCAGGTCTAAAAGGTTTTGCTGATGAGTTTGAAAGTAAAACCAAACAAATATTACAGGCGCAACTGTCCAAGTTAGATGTAGTATCGCGTGAAGAGTTTGACGTGCAAACGCAAGTGCTATTAAAAACACGTGAAAAATTGGTGGTGTTAGAAGCGCAAGTGGCCGACATTATTCAACAGCAATCAGCTAAAGACAGCGAGTAAGCAATAATGGTGGATAAATATTTAGTCATTGGCAACCCAATAACCCATAGTAAATCTCCGTTTATTCATCAAAGCTTTGCCGCTCAAACCGAGCAGAACCTTAGTTATGACAAGCAGCTAGTTGCAGTTGATGAGTTTGAAAACTTCATCAAGCAGTTTCAAGCAAAGGGCGGTAAGGGTTGCAATATCACCGTGCCCTTTAAAGAGCAGGCTTTTAGTTTGGCTGATCAATTGTCACCACGTGCCAAAGCGGCTGGTGCGGTTAATACCCTTATCTTTAATAGCGATGGCACTATTAGTGGTGATAATACTGATGGCCAAGGTTTGGTTGCAGATATATTAGCGCACGACATCGTTATTAAACATAAACGAATATTACTAATAGGTGCCGGTGGTGCCGCTCGAGGTTGCATATTACCGCTGTTGGCTCAACACCCTCAGGTCATGGTGATAGCCAATCGCAGCAAAGATAAGGCAATAACCTTAGCCGAAAAATTTGGCAACGCGGGCAATGTGTCGGGCTGTGGACTCGATGAAATAAGCGGTGAGTTCGATATCATTATTAATTCAACGTCTGCCAGCTTATCTAATCAGCTACCAAATATAGATCAAGCCATTGTCGCCAACGCTAGCTGTTGTTACGACATGGCTTATGGCAATGAAGAAACCTGTTTTCTTACATGGGCAAGAGAGCTTGGTGTATTACATACTATTGATGGCTTGGGCATGTTAGTGGGCCAAGCGGCAGAGAGTTTTAGACTTTGGCGCGGTATAACGCCATCAACCACCTCAGTGCTCGCTCATTTACGTCAGCAATTAAAACAATCATGAATCAATCAATACTTTTTAATGACGACATGTCGTGGTCAGCAGAAGAAACCCAGCTCAGTTTTAGTGCGCAAAGCGGCGGCGCTATGATTAAATGTTATCTAACGATGAGTTACTTACAACGAATAGGGTTAGTCGCCGTCGATGAAGCTGCAATTATTGAGTTTTGTCAGCTGATGCAATTTGATATAGAAGAAGACGCTCAACAAGCCATAGAAGATGAGCGCCTTAGTGATGATAATCAGCTCTGGTTAACGTAACCCAGAGTGATTGTCTATTGTGCTAGATAATCATTTTTCAATTCAACGTAATTAACGGCTGACTGTTTCAAAAAGGCGCTTTCACTTTCTTTAAGCACTCTCGCTTTACGCATAGGGTTACCTACGTATAGAAAACCAGACTCTAATCGCTTGTTTGGCGGAATAAGAGTGCCCGCCCCAATGAATACATCATCCTCTACCACTACACCATCCATGATGATCGCGCCCATACCCACCAATATTCTGTTGCCCAAGGTACAACCATGGAGCATTACCTTATGACCAACCGTTACATCATCACCAATAATTAACGGATAACCTTGCGGGTTACTTATCGTAGGGCGTGATAAATGCAATACACTACCATCTTGTATATTGGTGCGATGACCAATGCGCACAAAGTTAACATCACCACGTATTGCCACTAACGGCCAAACACTGCAATCATCTCCAAATTGAATATCTCCACACACAACAGCAGTACTATCTATATAAGTACCTTTACCAAGGGTTGGGTAGATGCCTTTAAAGTGACGTATATTATGACTCATTATTATTTCCTAGTGTTTTTCCGCAGTATATACCTATTTTAAGCGTTTCTTGTCGTAAAAATCTACCATTCGAGTGGAAAATAGACGGTCAAAACAAATAGTGAAATTAGCCCTTGCCAAGTGTCAGATGATCTCTATAATGCGCCTCACTGAAACGGGAAAGCAGCTTCTAAGAAGCTTAGCTGAAGCGGGTTAGAGAAGAAAATGACTTATTAAAACAAACGTTAAATTAGTTGTTGACTTCGAAACGGGATAACGTATTATACGCATCCCAACGCAACGAGCCACACGGTTTGAAGCGCTGCTCGCCTCTCGGGGTTAGAGCTAAAACGTTCTTTAACAATTAGTATTCAAATAAACTGTGTGGGCATTTGAGAGTTTATCCTTTAAAAATGAATTTAG
>JABSRV010000002.1 GCA_013214905.1 Psychrobium sp.
TGTAGTTCATAAAGCGCGGAGTTTATACGTATAAATGAGCACTTTCGACAACAAAATGGTGACAAATGGCAAGACGCTGAATAGTTACTAAAGACATTCCACATAACGGATTATAGGTTCGAGGAGAACATGAATGAGAACGAATATGCCAGTAACAGATCGTCGTATATTGCTTAAGCCTGGCGAGGACTTGGTAACAAAAACCGATTTGCAAGGACGAATTACTTATGTGAACCCTGCGTTCATTGATATTAGTGGCTTTACTGAGCAAGAATTGGTTGGTGAGCAGCATAGCATCGTGCGTCATCCTGACATGCCAACACAGGCGTTTAAGTGGTTATGGCAAACTATTGAAACAGGTCGCCCGTGGGTTGGCATGGTTAAAAACCGTTGTAAGAATGGTGATTACTACTGGGTACTAGCTCACGTGACGCCTCTTTATAAAGACGGTCGCATGGTTGAATTTATGTCGGTTCGTTCAAACCCAACGGACCTGCAAGTGGCAGACGCAGAGCGTTTATATACCCAGCTTAATCGCGGTGAAGCGACGTTGCCGTCGCCAAGTGATACCTCTTCGCATTTACTACAAAGTAAATTAGCAAAATGGATTGGCGCATCGATGGTCGCCGGCGTCGCAATCACTGTGCCTTTGCTTTTTACAGGGTTGCCAGTATTCGCACTACTAGGCCCTGTGATTGGTTTCTCGGCCTTAGCCTTTGGCACAAATCGCATGATCAGTCATGACGTTATCGACAAGCTAAATCAAGTGATGAACGAGCTGCGTCTCATTACCGAAGGTGATTATACCCGTGATATTTCAGTGCTTGAAGCGGGTGAAATCGGCGAGCTATTACGTAACGTCAAATCGGTGCAAATTAAACTTGGTTTTGAAGTCAATGATGCCAAAGAAACCGCGCAGCGCGCAGAACGCATCAAGGTAGCCTTAGACAACGTGACCTCATCGGTAATGATGGCAGACCCTGGCGGCACCATTATTTACGTCAATGAGTCGGTAGTGGCGATGCTAACTGCCGCGCAAGACGATATCCGTGAAGCGCTGCCTAACTTTAATGCAGCCACCTTAATTGGCACCAACATGTACAGCTTCCATAAAGATCCAAATCATCAGCAACGCTTGGTTGAAGCCCTAAAAGAAACCGTTAGCACCACCATTCCTGTGGGCAAACGTAGATTTAAGTTGATTGCCTCACCGGTGGTTGACGAATTTGGTAATCGTTTAGGCTCGGTGGTTGAATGGAGCGATTTAACCCAGCAGCTTGCAGCAGAAAAAGAAGTAGAGCGTATGATTCGTGATGCATCACGCGGCATACTTGATACCCGCTTAGACGCGTCGAAATATGACGGTTTCATCGGCAGTATCGCCAGTGGCATGAACGAAATGTTAGACGCGATTGTTGAGCCAATTACCCAAGTGAAGCGCGTAGTAGCTGATTTGGCCGATGGTAATTTAGAGTCACGCATGGAAGGTGATTTTGAAGGCGAATTTGCAGAACTAGACGAATCATTGCAAGCCGCGATGGTTAAACTAGGCGACATCGTTAGTGAAATTCGGGTGGCGAGTGGCGCAATAGCGTCGGGCTCAGAAGAAATTTCCAAAGGTAATTCAACGCTAAGTAGCCGCACAGAGGCTCAAGCGGCAAGCTTAGAAGAAACCGCGGCAAGCATGGAGGAAATGACCACGACAGTACGCCAAAATGCAGATAATGCAATTAAAGCAAACGAGTTAGCTGAAAACGCTAAGGTACTGGCCGAAAAGGGAGGCAAGATTTCTGAGCAAGTGGTGCATTCCATGAGCGAAATTAGCCGCTCAAGCAATCAGATATCTGAAATCATTGGCGTTATCGATGAAATTGCTTTTCAAACCAATCTATTAGCGCTTAACGCGGCAGTAGAAGCCGCGCGCGCTGGCGAGCAAGGTCGTGGGTTTGCGGTCGTTGCCGCAGAAGTACGTAACCTAGCACAGCGAAGCGCAAGTGCCGCTAAAGAAATCAAAGGCTTAATTAGCGACAGTGTTGATAAAGTTGAAGAGGGCGGACGTTACGTCAATGAATCTGGAAGTGCGTTAACCGAGATTGTGACGGCGATACATGAAGTATCAAGCATTGTTTCTGACATCGCATTAGCGAGTAAAGAGCAGGCAACGGGCATTGACCAGGTCAACGTCGCCGTTACTGAGATGGACGAAGGTACGCAGCAAAACGCCGCCTTAGTCGAAGAAGTAGCAGCCGCGTCTGAAAGTATGGAAGAGCAAGCGGTGCAGCTGCGCCAACTGATGGGCTTCTTTGGCTCGGGTAAAACAAGCGTCGTCAGCCCTAAGCGTGAAACAGTGGCTAAACGTCAACCGGCAAAAGCTTCTTCGTCACGAGCCCGTGTGAAAGCAGCGGCTGCTGAAAGTGATATGGAATGGGAAGAGTTTTAACAAGGAGTACACTATGCAAGCGAGTCTAAAAACTCGCTCAATTAGTTCCGATAATATAGGGGAACGAGAGTTCCCCTTTAGATTGGAAAATTTTGAGCAGATTAAGTCCCGAATCTACCAGCTAGCTGGTATTTCATTGGGCAGTCATAAAAAAGATTTAGTGTATAACCGTTTGGTTCGACGAATACGGGCATTAGATTTAGATAGTTTTGATGAATACTTAGCATATTTAGGGGATTCAAAAGGTGAGGTAGGACATTTTGTTAATGCATTAACGACAAATTTAACCTCATTTTTCAGAGAAGAACATCACTTTGACTTTATGAGCCAGCAATATATCCCAGAGCTTGAAGCCGCTGGGCAACGAAAGTTGAGAATATGGTCGTCGGCCTGCTCTGTTGGTGAAGAGCCGTATAGCATGGCCATCAGCCTGCTTGAGTCGGGCATTGAGTTAGATAAGTGGGACGTTAAAATATTTGCGACAGACATTGATACCAACGTGCTAGCGACTGCTAAAAAGGGTGTTTATGGCATTAATCGTGTTGACGATTTGAGTAAAATGAGAGTTCGATCGGCGTTCTTACGCGGCAAAGGCGTCAATAGTGACAAAGTCATGGTGAAGAAGGATTTACGCCAAATGATTGATTTTAAATATTGTAATTTAATAAAAGACTGGACTATCACTGAACCGCTCGATATTATTTTTTGTCGTAACGTTATGATTTATTTTGATAAAAAAACTCAGGTTGAGTTATTGGATCGGATGACTGATTTATTGAAACCTGGTGGCATCTTGTGTATTGGCCACTCAGAATCTCCAACGCGTTCTATGAAAGATTATAAGTTATTAGGCCGAACGATGTATCAGAAACTTTAGCCCGTGGATAAGTAAATATGTTTTCAGAAAAACGACGTCAAATGTTACTAGATATGCCGCGCTATCCAGGCTTTAGTCACATCAAACGGTTTTGGATGCCTAAACATAAAAAATTTGGTGTAAAAATAGTTGCTGGGGATTTTTATATTAGTAATCAAGATGAAATTATTGCCACTGTTTTGGGCTCCTGCATTAGTGTATGCATTAGAGACGTCCATAAAAAGATCGGCGGTATCAATCATTTCATTTTGCCGGACTCGGATCGCCAAGTATTATCGAGCAGTAACCGCTACGGCGTGTTTGCCATGGAGCGATTAATCAATAGCATTATTAAGGCTGGCGGTAACCGACGCGACTTTGAAATAAAAGTGGTGGGTGGTGGCAACATGATCGGCGGTGTTAATGATGTTGGTGGGCGAAATATTCAGTTTATTCGAGATTTTTTAGCCGTCGAAGGATTTAGCACCACCGCAGAAGATTTAGGTGGTTTTCATGGACGGAAAATCCAGTACAACGTAACGACTGGTCAGTTGATGGTAAGAAAACTAGAGAACGCCCATCAAAGTATATTAGCTGCATTGGATGCAGAAACTCGACACAAAGCCTCGTTGTTGGATGACAACACCGGGGAAGTAGAGCTCTTCGATTAAGGATGAAAGAATGAAGTTGATCAAGGTATTAATAGTGGATGACTCGAAGTTGGTCCGAGAAATCTTAAAAGAAATTTTAGCTAACTATCCCCTGATATGCATCGTTGGTGAAGCGTCAGACGCGTTCGATGCCCGTGATAAAATCAAGTTACTTAACCCCGATGTCATCACCTTAGACGTTGAGATGCCAAAGATGGATGGCGTCACCTTTTTGAAAAATTTAATGCGCTTGCGGCCTATGCCGGTAATTATGTTATCCACCCTAACCACGAAGGGAGCAGACATTACATTACAAGCGCTTGAAGCTGGTGCTGTAGACTTTATTACCAAGCCGAAATCAAGCACATTAATGGGTAATTTAAGTGCGTTTAATAACGCGCTTTATAACCAAATATTGTTGGCCTCAAAGGTTAATGTTGGCGCGTTAAAACGCACCAATGTTGATGAGACTACGCCGTCGCTTGAGATGAGCAGCACGAGCAATGAACATCATATTATTGCCCTTGGCGCGTCTACTGGCGGCACCGAAGCATTACGTTAAATATTACGGGCCATGCCCAAAGATTGCCCACCGATTATTGCCACCCAGCATATTCCAAAAACCTTTAGTGGTCGTTTTGCTAAGCGTCTTGATGACATTTGTAAAATGAAAGTACATGAAGCACGGCAAGGTCAGACACTTGAAAAAGGCAACATTTACATTGCACCAGGTGATTTACATTTAACCATCAAATATGTCAATGGCCGTTACTTATGCCAACTAGAAGATAGCTCGCCGGTTAACCGACACAAGCCATCAGTTGACGTGATGTTTACGTCGTTGCTTAAACTTAAAACCGCCACTATTCATGCGGGGTTATTAACGGGCATGGGGGGAGATGGCGCAAAATCGTTATTGCAGTTAAAACAACAAGGGCACTTTACCTTGGTACAAGATAAAGCAACCTCGATGGTTTGGGGCATGCCCAGAGTAGCTTATAACCTTAATGCACACTGCAAAGATGTGCCGCTGAATCAAGTGGCCAAGGTGTTGTTGAACAGTGTTGACAACGGATTGTTACAAAAGGATAAAGTAAGGATGAATGATGTTCTCGTATGATAAAAAACTACCATGGGTAGGGCTAGGGGCAACTCTGGGCAGTGTGTTTCTAATATTTTTCTCGATGACCAATGCAGCCATAGCGCTGATGTCACTTAGCGTAGTCATTTATGGGACGCAAATTTTTCAAGCACGTGCTATCCCGGTTAAAACTCCAGTGCAAACAGCGTTTGATACGGATAATGATCAGGTGTCTGACGACAATAACACCTCGTTGCATGAGATATATAAAGAGTTAGAGCAGACGTTTTCTTATGAACGTGAGGTTATTGGTAATGAGATAGATCGTGCGACGACATTCGTTAGCGATGCGGTGGTTGGCATGACTAATTCGTTTCATGACATGAAAAACCTTAGTGACCGGCAGCACGACATGTTAAAAAAACTCGTCGACTCAAATACAAGCGCCGCGAGTGAAATTAACGGTAAACAAGCTGACGCAGAGCTCAGCATGCAATATTACATTGAAGAGTCGAGCAAATTACTCAATGAGTTCGTTCAAGTGGTTGTGCACACATCCATGCAAAGCATTAAAACCTTAGGTCATATCGATGACATGGTGGTGCAAGTTGACAGTATCTTTGCATTACTTGAAAACGTTGAAGGCTTAGCCAGTCGCACCAATTTATTAGCGCTTAATGCTAGCATAGAAGCTGCAAGAGCAGGTGAGGTTGGCCGCGGTTTTGCAGTGGTCGCCGATGAGGTTCGTTCGTTATCAAACAGCTCATCTGCGCTTAACCAGCAAATTCGCGGAAAAATTGACGCGGCTAAGGGCACCATCAGAAATTTGCGCGAATCGGTAGAAGAAATGGCGTCTGCGGACATGACGCAAACGTTGCAAACCCAATCAAAAATTAGTGGCATGACTAAACATGTCACCGATATTAATCGCAATATGCAAACGACTATCAGCGAGCTTGATAGCATGACCGATGAAATGACATTCGCCGTTGGCAATGCCGTGCGCTCGTTGCAATTTGAAGACATGACGGTGCAGTCCTTACAGTCAATTAACGTCAATCTTGATCAATTTTCGGCCATTAGTGTGCAACTTAAAACGCTTAGTGGCAGTAATGAGCCTATTAGTGCTCAGTTAGAACATATTCGTACCGTGTGTGAGGAGGTGCGTTATTTAAGCTCGAAAGTTAGCGAAAAACGCACCGTGTCACAGCAAAACATGGACGAAGGTGAAGTTGAATTATTTTAAATATGGAAATCTAGGAGTTTTATAATGGCTATAATCAGTTCTTGTGTAAATGATAGTAAAGATATTTTAATCACCGTGTCAGATCGTTTTGACTTTTCACAATACAAAGTATTTCGTGAAACGTATTGTGATTGCAATGTGGCAGGTACCGAATTTCGATTGGATTTAAGCGATGCCAATTACATGGATTCATCGGCGCTTGGCATGTTGTTGTTGTTAAAGGAACATGCGGATAAAATTCAAGGCAAGATTGTTATTCAACGACCAAATGAGTCAATCAATAAGGTGCTAGAGATTGCTCAGTTCCACCATTTAATGGAAATTGTTCGGTAAGGAATAAAGATGCCATTAAAAAACCGTCATGTGCTGATTATCGATTCTAATGAGGCACATTTGGAACGACTGTCATCGTTGATTAGCGATGAAGGGTTTCGAGTGAGCACAGCCCCTGAAGGGATGAAAGGGATGGTCAAGTATTACCAAGATCGCCCCGATCTAGTATTAATTGACTATCAAATCGGTGGCATGAGTGGTGTGGAATGTTGCCGGCAAATAAAAGCATTGTCTAACGATATTTTTGTGCCGGTGATCATGATTTCGACTTACCTCAATGACGAAGAAATTAAGACCTGTGTCGAAGCTGGGGCGGATGATATTATCTTTCGCCCATTTGCTACCGCGATCTTTAGATCCAAAGTATATTCGATGTTTCGCATCGCCGATCTCTACAGTAAATTGCACCAACTCACTGCCGAACGCCAAAATGATGAAGAGCTTGCAGAACGTCTTTTTTCTCAAGTGGTGGAAAAAGGCAATATTGCCAAAGAGCACATTCAAATATTTAAGCGTTCTGCCAAAACCTTTAGTGGCGACGTGCAGCTAACCGCATTATGCCCTAATGGGGATATTAACGTGTTGTTGGGGGATTTTACCGGCCACGGACTAAGTTCGGCCATTGGCGCTATCCCATTAGCCGATATATTTCGCGTGATGACTGATAAAGGCTATTCCCCACTAGAAATTATTAAGCAAATAAATCGAAAAATGTATCAATTGTTACCGACCAATATGTTTTTGGCGTTGTCGATGGTCAGTCTATCGATACATGAAAAAATGGCGTACATTTGGAACGCTGGCATGGAAGAGGTCTTTGTTTTTGATGGTGACAGTGGTGAATTAACCACGCGGGTTGCCTCATTTCATCCACCCCTTGGCATAGCCAGTAACTTATTGTTAGACATGAAACCGAAAATTGTGCCCATAGGTAAGCATGACCGCATTATCATGTACAGTGACGGCATTGTTGAAGCGCGAAACAGAGCCGGAGAATTTTTTGGTGAGCAGCGTCTTATTGATGCCACTAAAGAGGGCTTTGTCGATAAGGATGTCACCGGCCATATTATCGCTGCATTAGAAGTATTTTGTGAGGATTTGCCGCAAGATGATGACATATCCTTAATGGATATTAATTGTGATGTATCGCTTTATCAAAAACTGTCGTCATTCAGCCCAAAAGTGCGCGATGAAGTCATCGAGCAACAGTTGGAAATGAGTGAAAGTGATTATTGGAATTGGCAAATGTTGCTGGTCGGCGATAAATTGGCAGAAATTAATCCGATCCCTATTTTAATCAATCAAATTCAAGAGATTGAAGGGCCAGGAGAGCAATGGCATGGTCTATTTACGGTATTAACCGAGTTGTATGTCAATGCGTTAGATCATGGGGTCTTAAAGCTTGATTCTAGTCTTAAAAGCTCACCTGAGGGCTTTGCCAAGTACTTTAAAGAAAAAGAGCGGCGCATGGGTGATGTTGGCTCGGGCTACATCAAAATTAAGATTCAACATCACAGCACCGATTTTGGCGGGGTACTCTCGATCATGATTATCGATTCGGGTAGTGGCTTTGAGTTCTCGCCGTGGGTTGATGCCGACTCCGATCATGAACTGAGCCGCAATCAGTTTAGTGGCCGCGGTATCAAACTAGTGCGAGAGTTATGCGATAGGCTTAGTTACCACGACAATGGCAGTATGGTGAAAGCGACGTACCCTTGGTATAAATCGCTAAATCGTGTGTAACGAATTAGGAAAAAGGCTCGCGATGCGAGCCTTTTTCTTGAGGGGTGTTAACGACGAAAAATAAGGGTTAAGCGGTTTCTTCGGTGTTTATCACTTGGCTTATTTGCTTACTGGTCAGTAATTTGTCGACATTAAGTAATAGCACTAGCTTGTCATCTATCTCTACAAGCCCCTGTAAGTAATTGACATCGATAATACCGCCTACAGTTGGGCTGGGTCTAATATCGGCCGTGTTGACTGAATGTGTGTCTGATACGGCGTCTACGACGATGCCCATGACGACTTGATTGCCATCGTGATTAACATTTAATAAAATTACAACAGTTGTTGGGCCATATTCAACGGCTTCAATGGAAAAGCGTAGGCGTAAATCGATGATAGGCACGATTTCACCGCGTAAATCTAGGACACCTTTAATAAATGAGGGAATGTTTGGCAAAGTGGTGATTGGCGTCCATTTTCGAATGGCGTTAACTTGTAATATGTTAACCCCGTATTCTTCATCATTTAATTGAAAAGTTAGGAACTGCTGCCCATCATTTTCATTCCACTGTTGTTTGTTATTCGTATTAGCTACCTTGCCAATTTCCATGATTAATCCCTTATTTGAATATCCTAAATCTTATTCAAACATAAAATTACAACAAATCCCAACATTTACTCTTGAGATTATTAAAATAATCTGCTTAAAATAGTGTAATACCGATAAATGATCAGCAATTGATGTTTATCACCATGTTAACTATTTAATGGAATCAGTCACAGGGAGTGAATAATGAGTTCAGCGATGAGCGTACTAGTGGTCGACGATAGCCGATTGACCCGCATGATAATTACCAAGATTATCAGTGAACACTTTACCGATTGGAACATTTCGCACGCCGAAAATGCCGCCACTGCACTTCAACTGGTCAAGTCTAAGAAATTTGATTTTATTTCGCTTGATCACAACATGCCAGACCAAACCGGTTTTGAAATTTTGGGCGAGTTAATTGAATCTCAACCAGATGCAAAAATTGGCGTTTTTACCGCAAATGTTCAAAAAGCACTGCGCAAACGTTTCGAAGAACAAGGCGCTAAATTTTACGGTAAGCCAGTCACTGAAGACATGATCCTAGAGTTCATACAACAGGAGGCTTAACATGTCAGAGAGCATAATGTCTGATGACTATTGCGATACACTTTGTGAATTATTTAACATAGGTATGGGGCGTGCAGCCGCGTCGCTTAGTGAAATGATTGATGAAGAAGTATTACTCAGCGTACCATCCTTGGAAGCGGTTAGTTATCGCGATGCAATGGAAAAACTTCATGAACAATCGCCAGATCCAATAGACGTTGTTGAACAATATTTTGATGGTGATTTTTCAGGTAGCGCATTTTTATTCTTTGGTGACCAATCAAGTCTTGAACTAGTACGGCGTATATTAGGGGAAAGTTATGCCTCTACCCAACTAGGTGAACTAGAACAAGAGGCACTTAAAGAGGTCTCTAACATCATCCTTAATGCCTGCTTTGGCTGTATTGCCGAAGTGCTTGATTGCGAAATCGAAAGCGGAGTTCCGGTTTTGTTGCGGGGCAATGTTGGAGATATTCTAGATATCGAACGAATGCATATAGGTAAAGAACCGTTGGTGCTTACGCTCTCGATGAGTTTTAGCTTGCCGGACAATTTGATTCAAGGGCAAGTTTCTTTACTCATGACCAGTGAGTCAATTCGAAAGTTAATTAGAGAATTAGAACAATACACGATGTTGTATACATAGTGAGTTATTATGAACAATTGTACTGCTGTATTATCTGAAGTTGTATTTAACAATACCCATTGTGGCTTATTGGTGGTTGACGCTGACTTTAATGTCATCAGTGCTAATCAATGGTTTTTAAGTGCGGCTTCGCTCGAGATTGAAAAAATTGAGCGACAATCTATTTTTGAACTATTTAGTTTTGCTAAACCCCAAGGTCTAAAGCGCTGTATCCATGATGCTTGTCGTTTTGGTTTGTCGTCGATTATGTCGAACTCATTGCACCCAAAATTATTCCCATTGTATAGCCGTTTCGCTAAAAATGGCGATGTGATGGATCAATTATGTACGATTAAGTCGATTAAGCATGAAGGCACGCGTTTATGTTTATTACAAATACAAGATGTCACTGATTCAAGTACACGTGAGCGTTTTTTGAGCGCCACCACCGAAACGTTAACCATGTTTTCGTTAGCGGTGCAGCACAGCCCTTCGTCTGTGGTTATCACCGATGCTAAGGGAGTGATTGAGTATGTAAACCCTAAATTCACTGAAATTAGTGGCTACCTGTCAAGTGAGGCCAAAGGGCAGTCGTATTTTAAACTTTTTAGTGGGAACGATGAGGGCGTATTCCAGCGTAACGTATGGCAGTTGTTAGAATGTGGCCAAGAGTGGGTAGGGGAGCGCTGTCTTAAACGTCAATCAGGCGATAAATATTGGGCTAAGGAACACATTTATCCTATTTTATCTAATGAATGTATCGTGACCCATTTTGTGGCGATGCAAGATGATATCACTCAGTTTAAAAATATTACCCGTAAGGTAAGCTATCAGGCGACGCATGATGATTTAACGGGTTTATTAAACCGCCAAGCATTTGAAAATATTCTAAGAGATACTGTTGACAGAATTGGTGACAATGAACAACACGTCTTATGTTTTCTAGATATTGACCAATTTAAGATTGTTAATGATACCTGTGGCCATGTCGCTGGTGATGAGTTATTGCGCCAGTTAGCGGTGATGTTTAGTGGGCTGTTTGTAAATGGTGAAACCTTGGCTAGACTCGGCGGTGATGAGTTTGCGGTGGTTTTATATGGCCATTCTTTGGCGACGGCAAAAGTGATTTGTGAAAATCTCATCGAGAGAGTCGCTGACTTTCGATTTCGCTGGGAAGAAAATGTGTTTGGACAAGGCATTAGTGTCGGCATGACCGAAGTGACTAGTCATACCACAAGTTCAATTGAGGCAATTAAGCAGGCTGATAGCGCTTGTTACGCCGCTAAAGACGCGGGCCGAAATCGGGTGCATATTTATCAAGATGCAGAAGATATTTTAGTGCAGCGCCAAGGCGATACGTATTGGGCCACTAGAATTAATGAGGCATTAGAGAATAACCGATTGGTATTATATGCTCAACCAATTGTGCCGTTACAAAGTGATCGTAAGTCTAGTTATGAAATTTTAGTCAGAATGTTAGTTAGCGATGGTGGCATCATTCCACCGGGATTGTTTTTACCGGCGGGGGAGCGTTTTAATTTATCGCACCGTATCGATAAATGGGTGATTGACGCGACCATTGATTGGATGAATAAAAACACCAATGAAATCGGTCATATCGATCATATCTCGATTAATTTGTCGGGTATTTCATTGGGTAATGAAGCCCTGCTGAGTCATATTATTAGTGTCATTGAGTCTAGTAGTATTGAACCTGGTAAATTAGCGTTTGAGATAACCGAAACCGCCGCTATTGCTAACTTAACTCACGCCAATCACTTTATTAGTACGTTACGTGAGTATGGTTGTAAGTTTGCCCTTGATGATTTTGGCAGTGGTTTATCGTCTTTCGCTTATTTAAAGCATTTAAAAGTTGATATGCTAAAAATCGACGGAATGTTCGTTAAAGACATGCTTAATGATCCTATCGACGAAGCGATGGTTCGCTCAATCAATGATGTAGGCCATGTTATCGGTATGGAGACGATTGCTGAATTTGTTGAAGATGACGCGATTTGTCAGCGACTTAAAGAAATCGGTGTTGATTACGGACAAGGTTATGGGCTGGGTAAACCAGTACCAATAGACCAGATCCTAGTTGATTCGGTGGCAATAGCTTAAATTTAGGCTTAGAGAGCTTGTAATAAAACGGCTAGTGTTTTGCACTAGCCGTTTTTTGTTCAGGTTTAACGACGTTTTTTCTTTGGTTTTTTCTTTTTTACTTTGCCTTCTAAGGCTTCCGCGGCCATTTTAGCCACCACAATAATTTCTTCCGCCACCGCCATCTCTGGCGTTTCTAAACAAATTCTACCAATGGTGCCTTGACGATATTCATGCAGTAATATTTCACAGGTTTTGTGCATATCAACACGTCCCCCACCACGTTTAAAGCCGCGAGCAGCGCCGATCATTTCCACTAAATCCCAGTCATTATCCGGTAAACTTTCAAGTTTATAACGCGATAATATTAATTCGGGATAGGCTTTCGCTAAATATTCGGCGGCGTAAAACGCAATGTCTTCGTATTCAAAGGCTGTATCTTTAATCGCACCGGTAATAGCCAAACGATAACCACTGTTTTCATTGTGCACTTTAGGCCACAAGATGCCTGGGGTATCACACAACACAATACCGTTCTTAAGATTGATGCGTTGCTGACGTTTTGTTACCGCAGGCTCGTTACCAGTTTTAGCAATAATACGTCCGGCCAAAATGTTGATGATAGTCGACTTACCAACGTTTGGTATGCCCATAATTAACGCGCGAATGTCTTTGCCTGGCTCGTTTCTGTGGGGTACTAACTTACGACATAATTCCAATATCTTATGGACTTGCGCAGGTTCATTGGTGGTAATGGCTAATGAAGAAATACCACGCTGCTGATTAAGGTGTTCTTGCCAGTCGTTAACCACGTCGCTATCGGCTAGATCGCACTTATTAAGTACTTTTATCAGCGGTTTATCGCCACGTAATTCTTGCGCAAAAGGATTTTCACTAGAATAGGGGATTCGTGCATCAACCACTTCAATGATGATATCGATTTGCCCCATTATTTCGTGCATTTCTTTGCGGGCTTTATGCATGTGCCCTGGGAACCATTGGATAGACATTGGGTTGACTCAATTGAAAAAAATGCAATTGTAGCCTGATCTTGCAGTCGCGTTAAGACAATTTTAAAAATAGTGTGATTTATGCGGGTAAGCTCTGTTTAAGTAGATTGTTATTGCCAATCGGGGTTTGGTGGAATTTATGATGTGCTTATTGGTATTTCGGACATAAATGGTGCATCACAAGCACACCAGTCACTTTTCTTTGCTTCGCCAAAGATAAAGTAACCAAAAGAAAGGCGACCGTCGCTTAGTTGCTTATCTTGATAATAATACCTGTTTTAACGGAACCGATTTTAATGCGCATCCCTGCGCTAAAATCTGAAAAATCGTCCTGATTTTTTTTCCTAACAGGCCTTATTATCAAGGCAACTAAGAGCGGTAAGTGGCGCACTTGGCAGCACCTTACTTTTAAACCAAACTCTTGAACTTAACAAGAGCTTAAAATATAGCCTCTCATTAAGCGCTGTTAAGTTAGTGTCCTTTGCTTAATGAAGACGCTTGGCGGGTGTCGGAGGCGCCAAAGACACCGTTTGCACTGAGCATCACCGTTTGTGAGCTGCCCATGGCATCTTTAACTTCAACGTGATGGCCTTTAGCACGCAAAAGCTTGAGAGTATCAAGACTGATGCCTTGCTCAACACGCAGAATATCAGGCAACCACTGATGATGAATGCGCGCTGCGGCATTAGCCTCGGCGATATTCATCGAGTGGTCAATCACGTTCATGATCACTTGCAAGGTGGTGGTGATAATACGTGAACCACCCGGGGTGCCGGTAACAAAGTATGGACGTCCATCTTTAAGCACAATGGTCGGGGTCATTGAGCTCAATGGGCGTTTATAACTGGCCACCGCATTAGACTCACCGCCAATTAAACCATAACCATTTGGCGTACCAGGTTTGGTGGAAAAGTCATCCATTTCATTGTTAAGTAAAATGCCGGTGCCATTAGCAACGATGCCCGACCCGTAACTAAAATTAAGGGTATAGGTATTAGATACCGCATTGCCAAATTGGTCGATGATGCTGTAATGGGTGGTTTGGTCGCTTTCATACGGCAATTTTTCGGTGGCTGAAATGTCTTTGCTTAAAGTCGCTTTGTCCATATCAATTTGTTTAGCGAGCATTTTTCCGTATGTCTTGCTGGTTAACGCCTTAACAGGGATTTTAACAAAGTCTGGATCGCCCAAATAGTGGCTGCGATCTGCGTAAGCTCGGCGCATCGCTTCAGTCATCACGTGAATGGTATCGGCGCTATTATGGCCCATTTCGCTAATAGGAAATTGCTCTAACGTATTAAGCATTTGCACTAAATGAATGCCGCCAGATGATGGCGCTGGCATGGATGCGATGGTGTAACCGCGATAGGTGCCCATCACCGCTTCACGTTCAACCGCGCGATACGCTTTAAAGTCTGCAACGCTTAATAGGCCGCCATTTTCTACCACTGCATGGCTAATACGGCGCGCTGTTTCGCCCTCGTAAAATCCTTTGCTGCCATATTTGCTAATCAAACTTAGGCTGTGGGCTAGCTCGGGTTGGCGAAACAATTCACCTGGCAAATACAAATTGCCATCGCGCTTAAAGAAGATAGCTTTTGAGCTTGGCCATTGACTCAGTCGCTGCTTGGAGTCACGCAAAGAGTTCGCTAAATCAGCGGTCATGGTGATGCCGTCACGAGCGAGCTTAATAGCGGGAGCGATCACTTGTTTGGTACTCATGGTGCCATATTTTTCAAGCGCTAATTGCAAGCCCATCACCGTGCCTGGGATGCCTACTGCCAAACCATGAAAGCGCGATAATTTAGACACCGCATTGCCATATTTATCTAAAAACATGTCGCGGTGCGCTTTACTTGGCGCCATTTCGCGATAGTCGATAGCGATGGTGCGATTTTCTTTGGCCAAATAGACCATCATAAAACCGCCGCCGCCAATATTACCGGCACGTGGCAAGGTAACCGCAAGGGCATAACCCACGGCAACGGCGGCATCAACGGCGTTTCCGCCTTGTTTGAGAATATCAACGCCAATTTGGGTGGCAATTGCCTCTTGTGATGCGACCATGCCTTTACTTGCCCACACCGGATGATGGCGGGCTGAGTCTGAATAAATGGCACTATCAAGGTTTATGTTGTTGGTGATGGTATCGGCCAATGGCTGATGACTAAACAACAGCGTACTAATAGCGATCAGCGAGTAGCTGGCTAATGCAGCTGGTTTTGCAAGATATGTGAGTTTGAGTGACATGTAACTTCCCTTCAATATTTTTCGAACATAATTTTTTTGAACATAACATAGCATGATTACGATGCAAAGAATTGCGCGAATGTTAATGCACATACCCATCATCAATGAAAATGCAGGTTTTGTAACGCTCTAAAAACCAATCTACTTCGTTGCGTTCAATCCCAATAGCCAGCTATTGCTCGGCAAACTGCTCCTGCGTTGCTCTACTATCGACATCCGTGTCGAAATCAATCACGCGCCTTGCATATCGAATTTTATACCATTTACAAATTCCCGAATTACCAATGGTTATGGGTATTTAATTTGCTAACTCTCACATATTATTAGATTTTTATTAAGTTGAACCAGGGCCTGTAATCGTCTTATTTTCGGTTGGAAAATGAATGGGAAATACAGGTTTTTTATTTTAATGCTTGAAACTCATTTGCTTATGGCTCTATACTGCGCCTGTTCTCACCCCTAGTTGGTGAGATGATCTTGTCGGAGTGCCACTGGCTGAGACCGCATTGCGGGATCCGTAGAACCTGATCAGGCTAATACCTGCGAAGGGAAACAAGAGGAAAAATACGTTATGAAACCCTTTTTATTTTCGATCGAGTGATTTTTTTCACTCATCGGTTTTTATCCGTCAATGACGATAAAAGCTGTGTCGATAGCACTTGTGTTGATAAATCCTGTTGCAATAAAAGCTGTTGCGATAAAACATGTTGCAATCAAAAGAGTCTTCTCGTTTATTCCATTCTCTTGCCGCGCTGCGACGACATCACCCTTTTATAATAAAAATAGGTAATGTTCGTATGGCTCGTATTGATAGACAAAAAGCGCAGAAATTCATTGAAGAAATCTGTGGACAACCCTTTCCAAATTCCGAAAAAGAATACGTACAAGGCTCTCAGCCCAATATTCAAGTGGCCATGCGCCGTATTGACTTGTCTGACACGCTGATTAGTGGCAGCAAAGGCAACGAGGTTTATCAGCCCAACGAAGCCTTATATGTGTACGATACTTCTGGTCCTTATAGCGAAACCAGCGCAAAAATAGATTTACGTAAAGGCTTAGCTGCCATGCGTCAAGAATGGATTTTAGATCGCAACGATACCGAGCAACTCGTTAATGCATCGTCTGATTTTACTCAGAAGCGATTAGCCGATGAAGGGCTTGATCACCTGCGTTTTGATAGTCTGCCAAAACCACGTAAAGCCAAAAAAGGTAAGTGTGTTACGCAAAAACATTACGCCATGCAGGGAATCATCACCCCTGAAATGGAATACATTGCGATCCGCGAAAATCTAAAACGTGAGGACACCAAAGACCCAGTGCTAAATCAGCAGCACGTTGGACGCAGTTTTGGTGCCAGTTTACCTAAGCAAATTACCGCAGAATTTGTACGTGAAGAAGTTGCTCGTGGCCGCGCCATTATTCCAAATAACATTAATCATCCTGAATCTGAACCGATGATCATTGGTCGTAACTTTTTAGTTAAAGTTAATGCCAATATTGGTAATTCGTCGGTGACATCATCCATTGAAGAAGAAGTTGAAAAACTAGTATGGTCAACGCGCTGGGGCGCCGATACCGTCATGGATTTGTCCACCGGACGTTATATTCATGAAACCCGTGAATGGATTGTACGTAACTCTCCAGTGCCAATCGGCACCGTCCCTATTTATCAAGCGCTAGAAAAAGTTAACGGCGTGGCAGAAGATCTTACTTGGGAAGTCTTTCGCGATACGCTCATTGAGCAAGCGGAGCAGGGCGTTGATTATTTCACCATTCACGCGGGTGTGTTATTGCGTTATGTGCCAATGACCGCAAATCGGGTAACCGGCATTGTGAGCCGCGGTGGTTCGATCATGGCTAAATGGTGTTTAACTCATCACAAGGAAAGCTTTT
>JABSRV010000020.1 GCA_013214905.1 Psychrobium sp.
GTTTCCGTCAAAACCTCTTAGGTAAGCGTGTTGATTATTCGGGTCGTTCAGTCATTGTTGTTGGGCCTACTTTGCGTTTACATCAGTGTGGTTTACCTAAGAAGATGGCACTTGAGTTATTCAAGCCATTTATCTACGGTAAATTAGAAGTGCTTGGCATGGCTACGACCATCAAAGCAGCGAAGAAGATGGTTGAACGTGAAGCACCGGAAGTTTGGGACATCTTGTCAGATGTTATCCGCGAACATCCAGTGATGCTTAACCGTGCGCCTACTCTTCACAGATTGGGTATCCAAGCGTTTGAACCTGTACTTATCGAAGGTAAAGCTATTCAGCTTCACCCATTGGTTTGTGCGGCATACAACGCCGATTTCGATGGCGATCAAATGGCGGTACACGTACCGTTAACTATCGAAGCACAGCTTGAAGCGCGTGCGCTGATGATGTCGACCAATAACATTCTTTCGCCAGCAAACGGCGAACCAATCATCGTTCCTTCACAGGATGTTGTATTGGGTCTTTACTATTTAACACGTGATCGTATTAATGGTTTAGGCGAAAACATGGTATTTAGTGATATCGAAGAAGTAGAAAAAGCATACCGCACAGGTTTTGCTGAACTACACGCTCGTATCAGAGTACGTATCACAGAATATAAGAAAGATGAAAACGGTGAACTTCAGAAAAGCATTACGCTAACTAATACCACTGTTGGTCGTGCTTTGTTCTCGCGTATCATGCCAAAAGGTCTTGCTTACAACTTGTTAGACAAGCCTTTAGGTAAGAAGCAAATCTCAACTTTGCTTAATATTTGTTATCGTGAAGTTGGCTTGAAAGATACCGTAGTTTTCGCTGACCAAATCATGTACACAGGTTTCCACTATGCAACAGTTTCTGGTTGTTCGGTTGGTATCGACGACATGGTTATTCCTGATGAGAAGAAGACTCTTATCGAGGAAGCTCAGGCTGAAGTCGCTGAAATTTCAGAGCAATTCGAACAAGGTCTAGTAACTGCCGGTGAGCGTTACAACAAAGCAATCGATATTTGGGCTGGTACCAACGAGAAAGTATCGAAAGCGATGATGGATAACCTTTCAAAAGAAATGGTTATCGACCGTGACGGTAATGAAGTTGAGCAACCATCGTTTAACAGCGTTTACATGATGGCCGATTCGGGCGCTCGTGGTAGTGCTGCACAGATTCGTCAGCTAGCTGGTATGCGTGGTTTGATGGCTAAGCCAGATGGCTCAATCATCGAAACGCCAATCATTGCTAACTTCCGTGAAGGTTTGAACGTTAACCAATACTTCATCTCTACTCACGGTGCTCGTAAAGGTTTGGCCGATACGGCACTTAAAACGGCTAACTCGGGTTACTTGACTCGTCGTTTAGTAGACGTTGCACAAGATTTGGTTATCTCGGCACAAGATTGTGGTACTGAGAACGGTCTTGTAATGACGCCGTTAATCGAAGGCGGTGATGTTGTTGAGCCACTACGCGAACGTGTTCTAGGTCGTGTTGTTGCTGTTGATATTCTTAAGCCAGGTACTGATGAAGTATTAGTTGAGCGTAATATCATGCTTGACGAAGGCTTAGTTGACATGATTGAAGCTAATTCTGTTGACCAAGTTAAAGTACGTTCAATCATCACTTGTGATTCTGATTTCGGTGTATGTGCTAACTGTTACGGTCGTGACTTGGCTCGTGGACACTTGATCAACATGGGTGAAGCGGTTGGTGTTGTTGCAGCACAATCAATCGGTGAACCTGGTACACAGCTTACCATGCGTACGTTCCACATTGGTGGCGCGGCTTCTCGAGCGTCTGCTGATAACAACGTACAGGTTAAGAACAACGGTACCATTAAGTTACATAACTCTAAGTTTGTAACTAACATGGACGGCAAGCTAGTTATCGTTTCACGTTCGTCTGAATTGACTATCATCGATGAGATGGGTCGTGAGAAAGAGCGCTATAAAGTACCTTACGGTACTATCTTAGAGCACGGTGATGACGCGAAAGTTGCACCTGGCGATATCATCGCTAACTGGGACCCGCACACTCACCCAATCATTACCGAAGTACAAGGTAAGATCGAGTTTGTTGACCTTATCGATGGTATTACCATGGACAAGAAGACCGATGATTTAACAGGTCTTTCAAGCGTAGTAATTATCGACGCAGCACAACGTGCTACGGCTGGTAAAGAAATGCGTCCTGCGGTAAAACTTGTTGATACTAATGGCAACGATGTATTGATTGCTGGTACTGACGTTCCTGCTATCTACTTCTTACCGGGTAACGCAATCGTTAACCTAGAAGATGGTGCATTAGTAAACGTTGGTGATGCGTTAGCGCGTATCCCACAACTTGCTTCTAAGACTCGTGATATCACGGGTGGTCTACCTCGCGTAGCCGACTTGTTCGAAGCTCGTAAGCCAAAAGAACCGGCTATCCTTGCAGAGATCAGCGGTACTATCTCGTTCGGTAAAGAAACCAAAGGCAAGCGTCGTCTAATGATCACACCAGCAGATGGTAGCGAGCATTACGAAGAGATGATCCCTAAATGGCGTAACCTGAACGCGTTTGAAGGTGAAAAAGTTGAAAAAGGCGAAGTTATCGCTGATGGACCTGAATCACCGCATGATATATTGCGCTTACGTGGCATAACGCATGTAGCAAACTATATCGTTAACGAAGTTCAAGACGTTTACCGTCTACAGGGTGTAAAGATCAATGATAAGCATTGTGAAGCTATTATCCGTCAGATGTTACGTAAGTGTACTATTTCATTCACTGGGGACAGCACGTTCTTAGTTGGTGAAACACTAGAATATACCAAGGTTAAAATTGCTAACCGTCTGTTAGAAGAAGCTGGTAAAGAGCCTGCACGTTTTGCGCGTAACCTTATGGGTATCACCAAAGCGTCACTTGCTACTGAGTCATTTATCTCAGCAGCATCGTTCCAAGAAACGACTCGTGTACTAACTGAAGCAGCGGTAAGTGGTAAACGTGATGATTTACGTGGTCTGAAAGAAAACGTAATCGTTGGTCGTTTAATCCCAGCCGGTACTGGTTTCGCATACCATCAGAAGCGTCGCGCCGCGGCAAATGCTCCTGCAGTTGTGAAGATTGATACTAACGAAGCGGAAGCTAACTTAGCTGACCTTCTTGGTTCTCTAGGTGGCGATGACGAATAATATTCGTTATTGACTATCGATAAAAAAGGGTTGCTTCGGCAGCCCTTTTTTTATGTTTGCTCGGCGAAGCCAGCAAACCCATCTGCTTGAAAGAAAGCAGAGTCGCCCCGTCTGAGGGGAAGACAATCTGAATGGCAAGGGCGTCACTGGCTAACGGTGGGGTCTGAAGGAAGCCATAGGAAGTTAGAGGTACACAACTAACCGTAACCTGATTCGGCGGCATTGGTGAGTAAGCGTCCATAATAGCGCGAAGCTCTATACTCAGACAGACCAATGCTGTGCTTGAGGGTGGGATCTCTAACAGGGAGTTGGTGCAGTAACCGAGGAAGTCTGGCATCAGATCCAGCCATACGCTGGAAGCATAAGTTCAAGAGGTGACTCAAGACTCATGTTGATGTGAGATGGCAGATGAACCCGTAGTAGTGAGTAAGGCTAGGCCGATGAAAGCCAGTAATGGTGCGGAGGATAAAACCAAGCCGACCATCAGCAATGCGTTTGATGGAATTAGTTTTAGTCAAAAGCTTTAACTGATTGCGAAGGGGGGAAGTGGTCTTTAAATCCACGAGAAATTGATGGTATTAAATATGTGCACACAAGCAGACGAATAAGTCTGGGCATCCTTTAATGGCTAAGAGTGATATCGGCGCGATTATCTGGAGCTAGGCATGGGGAGTAACCGGTTTTCTTTATTAGAAGCACTAAGGCAGGTTAAGCAGATTGCATAAAGCTAGAACACTTAACAGCGGTGGTGAAATAAACCCAATCATATTTAAGGTAATCAACAACGAGGGATGTGAGTAAATAACAGTGAAGACATACTATAGCCTTTATGGTCGACTGCTATCAATGCAGGCACTATTTGAGGCATTCAAGCGAGTCAAAAAGAACAACGGTGCTGCTGGAGTTGATGGGCAGAGCGTGAGTGATTTTTCGATAAACTTGGGCGGTAATCTTCATCAATTATTACTTGAACTCAAGGAGAAGCGGTATCAGGCGCAGCCAGTCAAACGTGTTGAGATAGACAAAGATGACGGAGGCAAGCGATTACTGGGGATACCAACAGTTCGAGATCGTATTGTACAACAATGCTTAACCAACATTATGACGCCAATCTTCGACCCATACTTTCATCCATCTAGTTATGGATATCGTCCAGGACGAAGCGGACATCATGCCATTAGCAAAGCGACATTGTTTATACGCAAGTATAGACGGCAACATGTTGTGGATATGGATCTGTCAAAATGCTTTGATATGTTAGATCACCAGTTGATAATCGACTCGGTGAGAAAACGCATCACGGATGGCAGTATTCTAACGTTGATAAAGATGTTCTTAACAAGCGGTGTAATGATTGGCTCAAATTGGAAAAAGAGTGAGCTGGGCAGTCCGCAAGGCGGGGTGATTAGTCCACTATTAGCCAATATCTACCTAGATGCGTTCGATCAAGAAATGATGAGGCGAAATCACCGAATGGTGAGATATGCCGATGATATTTTGATTTTGTGTTGCTCTAAAACAGCGGCAGATAAAGCGCTACAGGTAGCGAGGGATATTTTAGAGGTAACACTTAAACTTAAAGTGAACGAGCGCAAAACCCACATTGCACACAGTGATGTAGGAATAAAGTTCTTGGGCTTAGTGATTGGCAGTAGCCACACAAAAATCCAAGAAAAGAAGCTAACGAACTTTAAAGCTAAAGTGAAGGAACTGACCAAACGTAATGGAGGCAAGAATTTAGCGTTAGTGCTAAAGGATTTAAATCCAGTACTGAGGGGTTTTTCTAACTACTTTAAGATAGCGAATATAAGTCAAATACTACGCAATTTATCAGGCTGGGTAAGACGCAGGCTGCGAGCGGTGCAATTGAGGTTGTGGAAGAAAGTGAGTAAGCTTTTCAAAGTTCTGAAACAACGTAAATACAAGCCACCGTTTAAGTCGATCAAGATGAATTCATGGCGCAATGCCGCGAGTCCGTTGGCAAATTACTCGATGCCCAATAAATGGTTTGAAGAGATAGGCTTATATGATTTAAGCAAAGTAAAGACAGGCGAACTTGCTCTTTATGACTAAAGAATAGAAGACTACATGAGCCGTATACGAGGCCCGTACGTACGGTTCTGTGAGAGGGATGAGGCAATAATGCCTCCCCCTACTCGATGTTCAGGATGAACGGTCAGGCTTTCTGCTCCCGGCAAAACCCAAGTACCTACATCCAAATAGGCAATCGGGTGGTGCCATGTTTGCACATTAGGATAACACAGGAGCAGTTATCGGGATGGCAAGAGCCGAATGTCGGGAATGCCATGGTGCAGTGGATAGCAAAGAATGGTAGTGATCACTCTGCTGTATTATTGATGCGTATGCTCATCGTCATATTTATTTCTTAGTGAAATCCAGCTCCAAAGTGCTATGATGAAGCCGTATGCTATAGTCGCCGGTAACCATATGAGATATTGAATGATGAAATCAGCAATTTGTATGTTGCTGAAAATATAATCGATGTCCGTTAAGTATCCCACAAAAAGAATAAGAGTCCCTCCGCCTGCTCCAAATATCAATGCTCCCTTGAGCATCACATATCGCCTAAATCCCAATTTTTTTATCCTGATCCAGTCAGATTGTGACATGGTATTAACTCTCCTTTAATTTGTACTCAATCAACAAAAGTTAACCATTGATGTTTCAATATAGAAAGGTGGGTGCTGTTAATTTGATATAGAAGCAATGTTAGCGATATCTAATAAATTACTATATTGTGTGATGATTATAGATCACCCTCAAGGAACGGCATGAAAATATTAGAAAATTTGGATAGTTTAATGGTCTGCCAGCAAAAAGAGTGGGGCGAGATTGTTACCGGATTTGAAACCAAAAATAAGTATGCGGTGAGTGACGAGCATGGACAACAAATCTATTTTGCGGCGGAGCAAAAAGGCTCGTTGTTAGCGCGATTGTTTTTAAAGGCTAATCGTCCATTTTATTTAGCGGTATTAGATGAAGCAAGCAATGTGGTCATTAGCGTCACTAGACCATTTAGATTCTATTTTCATCAGGCGACTATTTGCGATGCTCAAGGTAAGGTACTGGGGGTCATTAAGAAGGAATTCTCACTGCTACGCCGCACTTATGCGGTATTCGATAGCAGCGATCGAGAAATATTCCAGTTGCACGGGCCGATGCTGAAACCTTGGACATTTTTGATTAAGAATGGCGATAGAGAATTAGGTAAAATCACCAAACAATGGAGCGGTTTGTTAAAAGAGAGTTTTACTGATGCCGATAATTTTGGTGTGACTTTTCCAATCGATTGGCCTGTTGCTAATAAAGCGTTATTTTTAGGGGCTGTATTTTTAATAGACTTCGTGCATTTTGAGAATAACGATTAATACTATTTTGTGTTTAATAACGTTAGGGCACAGAATTTTTATTGGCCATTAACTGCAAGAAGTCGGTAAGCTCTTGTCCTGGGCATACTGGGAAATAGCGTGACAACGTATTAAGTTCGATGATTCTATCTACCCTGAAGTTACGAAAATCTTGTCGTAATTCACACCACGCTAACAGCGTCCAAATGCCTTTCCAGAAATAAATCGCCAGTGGACGTATTTCACGTTCGCTGTCAGCTTGCTTGGCGTCTTGATAATAAAGTTTGATGTATTCGCGCTTACGCGCGGCGACGCGCAGTGGATCTAAATAACGAAACTCCGTGCTGTCGAGATAAAAATCGGGGGCAAACATTAAAGATTGAAAATCTTGCAATCTTTCAGGCAATACTGCCGACACTTTTATCATTGCTTGTTTGGCCGCATGAGATAGTTCTTGACCACCCCAAGTTTGCACCATACGCATGCCGACTTGAATAGCTTCTAGTTCTTGCTCGTTGAACATCAATGGTGGCACATTCACTTCTTGGCGTAATAAATAACCTACGCCTGCTTCACCTTCTATGGGAATGCCGCTAAGGCAAAGATCTTGAATGTCGCGATAAATGGTTCGAGTTGATACTTCCAGTCGTTCGGCTAAGGTCTGAGCTGTGGTTAAGCGGCGCAATTTAAGGATCTGGATAATCTGAAATAATCGATCGGCACGGCGCATAATATTCCTAAGCGTTAGATGAAAAGACACGGATAACACAGTGTCTTTTCATTATTACATGTTCTAAAGTGACTTAGCCCATAAACCTACTTTATTACCTTCACTGTCGGCAAATAACGCACTGTAACCACATTCACCATCATTAATAGCAAAGGCTGGCATTAATATCTCAATGCCCGCTTGTTCTAATTTGCTGATGAGTGGGCTTAGTGTCTCACTTAAATGCAAATAGATAGTCGAACCGTTCATGCTTGGCTGCATCATCTGATGTTTTACTAGTGCAACGCCTGCATCTTCTTGCGACGACGTCTCTAAAATGGCCATTTCGATGTCTTGGATGGTCTCACGCTTAAAGCTTACGGCGAAATGTGTTTGATAAAAATTGATTGCGCGTTCCATGTCGGCAACAGCGATTTCAGCCCAAACGAGTGGTGCGATAGGTAACATACTTATTTTCCTTATAATTAGGTCGGTTGACGTTGCACATCATAAAGGGGGGCTACTGACAACATGGTGTCAGTAGTGATTCAAAAAAGTGATATTTTATGTTGATTGGATCCTTACGCGATCCTTTTTGATCGATTTATGCGCTTATTTTGCTCAAAACATGACATTGTTCACGCCTTAAACTGGTTATTTCTTGACTATTGATGGCGTAACGAATAAAATTTCGCGTCCCTATTTTATGGGATAGATTTTTCACCTATATGAATTCGGGTAGCCGAATTTAATTCAACTAACTAGGAGCTATAATGGCAACAGTTAATCAACTTGTGCGCGGAGTTCGTCAAAAGAAGGTATCTAAAACAAATGTACCTGCTTTAGAAGCCTGTCCACAACGTCGTGGCGTATGTACTCGTGTATATACTACTACACCTAAAAAACCTAACTCAGCACTACGTAAAGTTGCTCGTGTTCGTTTAACTAACGGCTTCGAAGTAACTTCATACATCGGTGGTGAAGGTCACAACTTACAAGAACACAGCGTGATATTAATCCGCGGTGGTCGTGTTAAAGATTTACCTGGTGTTCGTTACCACACAATTCGCGGAACATTAGATTGTTCTGGCGTATCAGATCGTCGCCAAGGTCGCTCAAAGTACGGTGCTAAAAAGCCTAAGGCTTAATAGTTCTCCGACAGTAAGGCCAAGCAAACGAAAACAAGTATTAACCTGTTTTGGGGTAACCTGAACATATTGGAGCATTAAGATGCCAAGAAGACGCGTCGTAGGTCAACGAAAAATCCTTCCAGATCCTAAATTTAAATCAGAGATCCTGGCAAAATTCGTAAACATCGTAATGGTTGACGGTAAAAAGTCTACCGCAGAAAGAATCGTATACGGTGCACTAGATCTTGCTGCTGAGAAATCAGGCAAAGGTCATGTTGAATTGTTCGAAGAAGCATTGGCAAACGTTTGCCCAACGGTAGAAGTTAAATCTCGCCGTGTTGGTGGTTCTACGTACCAAGTACCTGTAGAAGTACGTCCAGTCCGTCGTAACGCACTTGCTATGCGTTGGTTAGTTGAGTTCTCGCGTAAGCGTGGTGAAAAATCTATGGCTCAACGCCTAGCTGGTGAATTAGTAGACGCTCTTGATAGCAAGGGTGCTGCAGTTAAGAAACGTGAAGACGTACACCGTATGGCAGACGCGAATAAAGCATTCGCTCACTACCGTTGGTAAGAACTATCGTAGAGGAATAATCTTGCTAGCAAGGTTATTCCTCTACACTCGTTTTGATTATTCAAAACAAAAAATATTATGTCCAATCTATTTGGAGGGCTAGCAAAGCCGTCAAGTATTTTTACCTCCTGAGCTTAGCGTGCTAAGTGATGGAGTAAAAATTCGCAGACAATGCCGCTAGCGCGCTAAATAGGCAGGACAGGTGAAAGGAAATAAACATCGTGGCACGTACTACCCCAATTGAGCGTTATCGTAATATCGGTATTATTGCTCACGTTGACGCTGGTAAAACAACGACAACAGAGCGCGTTTTATTCTATACAGGTCTTTCGCATAAGATTGGTGAAGTACACGATGGTGCCGCTACCATGGACTGGATGGAGCAGGAACAGGAGCGTGGTATTACTATCACGTCTGCTGCGACTACTACCTTCTGGTCAGGTATGAACAAACAGTTTAAAGAACATCGTATCAATATTATTGATACGCCAGGGCACGTTGATTTCACGATTGAAGTTGAACGTTCCTTGCGTGTTCTTGATGGCGCTGTTGTGGTGTTTTGTGGTGCATCTGGCGTAGAGCCACAGTCTGAAACCGTATGGCGTCAGGCTGACAAATACGAAGTACCAAGAATGGTCTTTGTTAATAAGATGGACCGTACCGGAGCCGACTTTGAAGTTGTTCTTGAGCAAATTCGTAACCGTTTGGGAGCGACTTGTGTGCCAATTCAATTAAACATTGGTACCGAAGAAGACTTTAAAGGCGTAATCGACCTTATTAAAATGAAGGCGATTAGTTGGTCAGAAGAAGATCAAGGTAGCAGTTTTACTTATGAAGCAATTCCTAGCGATCTATTAGAACGCGCAGAAGAACTTCGTGAAGAGTTAGTTGAAGCAGCGGCGGAAGCCAATGACGAACTAATGGAAAAGTACCTTGAAGATGGTGAGCTTACTGAAGAGGAAGTTAAAGCCGGTCTTCGCCAGCGTACTCTGGCAAACGAAATTGTGCTGGCAACGTGTGGTTCAGCGTTTAAAAATAAGGGCGTTCAGGCGGTTCTCGATGCAGTCATCGATTATTTACCTGCCCCTACCGAAGTTAAGCCCATTATTGGTATTGATGAGGATGACAATGAAGTTACGCGTCCAAGCGATGATGATGCGCCTTTTGCCGCATTAGCTTTTAAGATTGCTACCGACCCATTCGTGGGTACGTTAACTTTCATTCGCGTCTATTCAGGTACCGTTAGCACTGGTGCTCACGTATATAATTCTGTTAAGCAGAAACGTGAGCGTCTAGGGCGTTTGGTGCAAATGCACGCAAACGATCGTAATGAGATTAAAGAAGTTCGCGCCGGTGATATCGCCGCGGCCATCGGTCTCAAAGATGTAACGACTGGTGATACCTTATGCGATCCTGCGCACATAGTTGTGTTGGAACGCATGGAGTTCCCAGAACCTGTAATTGCGATTGCAGTAGAGCCTAGGACAACGGCCGCGCAAGAGAAAATGGGGATTGCACTAGGTAAACTAGCGGCAGAAGATCCATCATTTAAGGTTGAAACGGATCAGGATACTGGCCAAACAATCATCTCTGGCATGGGCGAATTGCATTTAGACATTATTGTTGATCGCATGCGGCGTGAATTCGGCGTTGAATGTAACGTCGGCAAACCTCAGGTTGCTTATCGTGAGACTATCCGCAACAGTGTTGAAACTGAAGGAAAGTTTATACGTCAATCTGGTGGTCGTGGTCAATATGGCCACGTTAAGCTCAGAATGGAGCCTAATGAGCCCGGTGCTGGTTATGAATTCGTTAACGAAGTCATAGGTGGTTCGGTTCCTAAGGAATACATCAATGCTGTCGATAAAGGTTGTCATGACTCGATGAACCAAGGCGTTATCGCCGGTTTCCCGATGTTAGACATTAAAGTCACTTTATTTGATGGTTCATACCATGATGTAGACTCAAACGAGGTGGCCTTTAAGGTTGCCGCGTCAATGGGCTTTAGACAAGGCGCACTCGATGCAAACCCTGTGTTACTTGAACCGATGATGAAGGTTGAAGTAACCACTCCAGAAAACTGGATGGGTGATGTTGTTGGCGATTTAAATCGTCGCCGCGGCATGATCGAAGGAATGGAAGATGGCGTAGCTGGTATCAAGCTGGTTTTCGCAAAGGTTCCTTTATCAGAAATGTTCGGTTATGCTACCGCTCTACGTTCTGCTACACAGGGCCGAGCTTCGTATTCTATGGAATTTTTAGAATACAGTGAAGCGCCGAAGAATATTGCAGACGCAGTAGTCTCCGGCAAACGTTAATTAATTAATTTGATCTCTATCATAAGATATAGGTCTAACACATAAAGAAGGTAATTCTCGTGTCTAAAGAAAAATTTGAACGTCTCAAAACCCACGTTAACGTTGGTACCATCGGTCACGTAGATCACGGTAAAACAACTCTAACAGCAGCTATCACTAAAGTTCTAGCTGAAACTTACGGCGGCGACGTTAAAGCATTCGATCAAATCGATAATGCTCCAGAAGAAAAAGCACGTGGTATCACCATCTCTACTTCACACGTAGAATACGATACTCCTGCACGTCACTACGCACACGTAGATTGTCCTGGTCACGCCGATTATGTTAAAAACATGATCACTGGTGCTGCTCAAATGGACGGCGCGATCCTAGTAGTTGCTGCTACAGATGGTCCTATGCCACAAACACGTGAGCACATCTTGCTTTCTCGTCAAGTTGGCGTTCCTTTCATCATCGTATTCATGAACAAATGTGACATGGTTGATGACGAAGAGCTTCTTGAGCTAGTAGAAATGGAAGTTCGTGAACTTCTTTCTGAATATGACTTCCCTGGTGATGATCTTCCAGTAATCCAAGGTTCAGCACTTAAAGCCCTAGAAGGCGATGCTGAGTGGGTTCCTAAAGTTCTTGAGCTTGCTGAAGCACTTGATACTTACATTCCTGATCCAGAGCGTGATATCGATAAGCCATTCCTTCTTCCTATCGAAGATGTATTCTCAATCTCAGGCCGTGGTACTGTTGTAACTGGTCGTGTTGAGCGTGGTATCGTTAAAGTTGGCGAGTCTGTAGAAATTATCGGTATCAAGGAAACTGCTGTTTCTACTTGTACTGGTGTTGAAATGTTCCGTAAGCTTCTTGACGAAGGTCGTGCTGGCGAAAACGTTGGTGTTCTTCTACGTGGTATCAAGCGTGAAGAAATCGAACGTGGTCAAGTATTGGCACATCCAGGTACTATCAACCCACACGCAAAGTTTGAGTCTGAAGTTTACGTACTAAGCAAAGATGAAGGCGGACGTCATACTCCATTCTTCAAAGGTTACCGTCCACAGTTCTACTTCCGTACAACTGACGTAACTGGTGCTGTTGAGCTTCCAGAAGGCGTAGAAATGGTAATGCCTGGTGATAACCTTAAGTTTGTTGTTGAGCTAATCTGCCCAATCGCAATGGACGAAGGTCTTCGCTTTGCAATCCGTGAAGGCGGTCGTACCGTTGGCGCTGGTGTTGTAGCTAAAATCTTAGATTAATCTCTATTTGAGAAACAGTTTTAGATGAAAGACCGCGAAAGCGGTCTTTTTTTTGCTCTAAATAAAGTTGCTATCCCTGAGTCGTTTATGGGATTTTTAACATTTCAAAAATGTTCAGTGATTAAATCAAATGGTATAACTTTTATCTCATCACAGAATTGCTAATACACATGGTTTGGCAAAATGGCTCTAATGTTAACTTCGTAACTATAGTAAACCCATAATAATTAACGCAAAGGTTAATCATTGTCGATCCTGTTGCATAGTTAGAAGTGGACAAAAATAATAGATAGAACAAAATATTTTTCATATGAAAATCCTGCGAATTAATAGAGTAAATCTCGAGTATTGTCATTCCTCAATAGTTGAATGCTTGGGTAAATAGACGCCACTAGATATATAGCAAGAACCGTAATCACAGTTATCGAGAGCGAAAGAGTATTGACGGCTTGTCGTGCAAATAACCAATCTAGCGCTGTTGTTAATAACATTGCGGCTACTAAACTGACAATAATTGCTTGGCCGGTGTCTTTGACAATGAAAGTCACTAATTTGAACGGCGCCATGCCTAAGCATTTACATACCGCTAATTGGTGTTGCCTTAATTGAGTTTGATAACTTAGACCTCCATACAAACTATATCCGGCAATTAAAATGGTCGCTATGGTTACCGTTAAAGAAATTAATATGCTGAGACGCATATCGTGTCCCTTTTTAATCATTTGTTGCTCTAGAGTGGTCAGGGGAGTCAATTGCAATGAATTTTGTTGTTGCTTGGTAATTTTGTTAATCAAAGAATATGGAATTTTTTGGTGGTACTTAATTAAGAACGTTGCTTTTTTTGCGCCAGAAATATCCATTTTATACCAATCAAATTGAGAAAAGATAAGAGGCTGACCAGCAGGTATAAAACTACTGATTTGCGGTGGAATAAAGCGTCCAATTTTCACAACGGCGACGACCTGACGTTCACCAATAGAGCCTGAACAGGGGAGTTTTTGGCCAATAACCTGAACATTGCCAAATAACTGAATAGCCGCTTGCTGATCTATGATTACTTGATTCTGTGTCAATCGTTCGGGTATCGCTCCTGCAAGTATCGGTGAATTTAGCAGCGAAAAAACATTCATGCTAACGTAGCTTTTACTAATCATGGTACTACGACTCCCTTGATTACATAGAGCAAGCGATAGGCTTAGTATCATAGGATCAGCACCAAGCATGGCAACGTCACTAATCTGATGGTTGTCGTTTAATTGTTGCTTGATAGAGTCAAGCAACACGCCCTGACTAGCTTGACTACTGGAGTTATCTCGAAAACTATGTACTTGTACGTAAGCAAGTTGCTGATAATTAGTCTGTAATAGCGGTAATAGTTGGCTGACATTACTCGTCAAGTATGAAATACCGAGCAATAAAAAAGTACTAATAGCAAAAACTTGAACATTAATTAATCTTTTCATTAGTACAAGGTTAAAACGACCAGATTGACCTTTACCTGATGATGCTAGCCCTTGAGCTAGGTTATGTAAATCCATGGTCGCCCGAGGTAAGGTTAATAATGAAAAAAGTAATAGCCAAAGCACCACGATAGATAACGCTAAGAGCATTAATGATGGTGTGAGCTGATCCAGCGCAAGCCCCATATTGATAGAATTTAATAGTTTTGAAAATATGCAACACAATGTAAAGGCGATAGCGTTGGCGACGACGCTAATGGTGAACGCTTGCCATGCATCTTTAAGCCAAAGCATCCAACGCTCTGCGCCGAGAACGTATTGGCAAACCGCATTACGTTGAGATTTGGCTGAGTTTGCTAAGCAAAGATTACCTATGGTGGTTAAGCCAATGGCTAGAATTAATAATGCCGCCAAAAATAATCCCGGAGCCATGTAATACCAACTGCCGTATATCGCTTTACGAAGCGTCATTATGCTAAAACTAACTTGTTTGGCACGCGATGTTTGTTGATTATATTTATCGCTCCATTGTTGTACTGCTTGTTCTAACTCTCGATGACTCAAACGAGTTTGTAAAATAATATCAGGACTTTGCAGTAGCACTTTTGAGTCTGTTTGCTCGGTAATTTTACCTTGATTAGTTGATGTTAATACCAAGCCTGGGCGTTGACTGCGATCGGTTATTTCTTTAATGCTCGGTAGTATAGGTAAACCACTGTCACCGTTTAATACGGCAGTAATGCGATAATGTAAGCCATCAAGCTCGATAAGTGTGCCAATTACATTTGGATCTGAAAACAAATTATGCTGCCAGAAGGCCTGGTCTATTACCGCACTTTGACTGTCAAAACTAGTCAGACTTCCCAGCTGTACTTGCAGAGCCAGCTGTTGCATATAATTAAGCGAGACAGAGAGACGAGCAATATTCCTATGCTCACTATTATCTGTTTTCCATTCACTTATTTGAGCCTGTTGTGTTAAAACATTGGCTGTCACATTCCATGTGGAAAGCTCGTATAAAGTATCGGGATATAGCATGGTGTAGCCATCAATGGCTAGAGGGCCTTGCTGCATATGCAGTTGGTAACTATTTTCTCCGTGCACTACAGGTAATTGGCTATACATTACCTGTGCGACCAATTGGCCGCTCAATTGCAACACGGCAACGCACAACGCCGTTATCACCGTGAGATTGAGCATAAATATCGGTTGATGAAACTGCTGATGAAGGGTAATTCTAATTAATGAAAAATATAACGAAAAATATTTAAGCATAGCAAGCACTCGAAACTTGCCCGTCTTTTAAAACAATTTGCCTTAAAGCACGAGATGCATATTTTTCATCGTGAGTAACCAACACAATTGTACTACCTTGACGATGTAATTCGTCTAGAATTTCCATCACTTGATCACCTGCGCGGCTATCCAAGTTGCCTGTTGGTTCATCGACTAATAAAATATCCGGGTTATTGACTAGCGCGCGAGCAATGGCAATGCGTTGTTGTTGTCCACCAGATAATTGCCAGGGATATTTAGTACCGTGTTGTACCAAATTTAAAGAGTTTAAAGCTTCTTGCGCTTGATGCTGGGCTTGTTGATGAGGCATGCCGTCGAATATCAGAGGTAATGCGATATTGTCGATATTGTTTAAATGATCAATAAGGTTAAAATTTTGAAAAATGAATCCTAAATGACGTCGTCTCAGTATTGCTAATTGATCGGCACTTAGCGTGGTTACATCGTGATCTAATAAAAGATAGCGGCCCTGACAAGATTGTTCCACTAACCCCAATATAGATAGCAATGTGGATTTCCCACACCCTGAAGGCCCGAAAATGGAGACATATTCGTTAGTCTCAATATTAACATCAATGCACTGTAGAGCCTGGGTATCACCATAGGATTTCCCAATGGCCTCCAATTTAATTAGGCTCATGATTTGTCCTCTAATTCAATGATACTTTGATCCGTAAACGCGCGAGTATCAGAAACGACCACTAGCGAATCAACCGATAGGGAGTCAGACGCCAAGACTAAGTACTGATCGGTTTGTCGCAGAATATTCACTCGAACTTTACGCAACATTGAGTTTTCTTTAACAAATAGATCAGCGATGTTACTGCTTAAAAATCCAGTAGGTTTTGTGACATAAATAGATTGTTCAAGTGTTTCTATCACAATGGCAACCTTGACCTCCATGTCTTCTTTAATGAGTTGTGGCACGCTAAGCAACGTCAATTCTAATTCTATAAAACCATGTTTTACGCCGGGTAGTATAGTGCTAACTAGCGCTGATATTTTGTGGTCAATAAAGGTAAGCTCTGCCCGTTGGCCTATTTTAAGTTGAGCACTATAACGCTGCGGTATTTTTGCTCTAGCGGTATATTTAGACTCTCCTTTTATGACAGCCAACTTCTCTCCCAGCTGTAATGATTGTCCCGGAAACAAACGTAAATTATCCAGCCGACCAGCAAACGGAGCTTTGATGATAAGTCGTGCACGATCCGCTTTACGCGTAAGCATTCGCTGCTTGGCGAGTGTTAGACCTTGATGTTCTAACGCCAGACTTTGTGTCGATTGTAGTTTAAAACGTTTTATATCATCATGCTTTTGCTGGAGAAAGTCTTGTTGCTGATGCAATTGCAGCAACACTCGTTTCATTTCTAGTTCGGGAATAATTTGTTGAGAAAATAGCTTTTGTTTTGCTTGATAGTTGAGCTGTGCCATCGCAAGCTCTGCCTTCTCCTGGCGTAGTGACGCTTGTAGCTGTTGCCTTTGCTGTTCTAATTCAAGCTTGCGTTTTGCTAATTTCAACTTAGCTCGTTGCCAATCTGAATCTGCTTCCTGAAATGCCAAAACAATCTGACGGTTTTCTAGTTCAACAATATTGGCACCAGCTGTCACATAATCACCAGCTCTATAATGTAGTTTGCGAATGGTGCCTGTAAATGGTGCTGTTAAAATTTGATTATCTAGCGCTACAAATTTTCCAAAGCCATTAATAGTCAAATCCAGTGTTCCGTATTCCACCGGTGCGAAGCGTACACTATTGACATCAACGCTTTGCTTATCAGAGATAGTAAGCGCTAATATAGGCAGCGAAATTAAAACCATTAACGCTATTAGCCAAAGGCGGGAATTACCTTGTACAGTTGGTATTTTCATTATTTAGCCTTTAAATTTTGCAATGATTCCAGGAAACGTCTCGTCATCTAAACCGACATATTTTTCTTTGATAATACCGTTGCCATTTACGTGGTATAAAACCGGAGATAGCATGGAATCCATATAGAATCTGTCGGCCATCAAATTTGTAGTCGCCATCGTCATCGATTGGTTGTTAATTTTTTCAATGGTCGGAAAGGGTGTATTATTAAAGGCTAGAACCATAAAACGAACATTGCTTTGTTCGCTCATTTTACTAATGAGCTCATCACATGGTGGACAATCCTCCCGAAAAGGCAGAATTAAAGTATCATTGTCAATAAAGTCACCCAAAGTGGCGGCATAGCCTTGTACATCGACAGGTAAGCTTAAATCTATTTGTTTGTTTAAATTTATTAATTTTTCTTTCTCGACAATAGCGCCAATATCAACGGTGTTGACCAGAAGTTTGCTCGCTAATTGTTGTCCTTGCGGTGTAAACATTAGGCCTGCGCCCAACGTGATAATTACCGCACTGGTTAGGGTGATTTTTAGTAGTAAATTCATTTAGATATTCTCCATTAAAAGTTGAAAGATAAGTATTGATTAAAAAAACACTTTGTTAGTGCTTGATTTCTATTAACGCTGCGTGTTTTGGCTAACATATTACTGACATCAAAGGACGCCGTTCTAGCTGATAACTTAAGCATAAAGTCACTGATGTCAGTTGAGTTATTAATAACGAGATCCTTTATGCTGAAATTATTGGATTAGCAGTGAAACGAAATTTCAATCTGCTGAACATTTTAATAAACGATTTAAATCAAAATAAGGTATTAAAATCTTATTTCAAGTGGCTGGAATACTAATATTTTGTTATCGAGATGCATCATAATACCGAGATGTTGTTCATGCGATAAGGGCAGCGTTACTTCGGTGTGAATGATGGTTTTTATCATGTGACTTCCGTGTGAATCTAATGTAAGCTTTTGGTTTTGATGTTGTTTGTTTTAAAGTGTAAGGTGGTTTCGCAATGCGGATAGGCAGTTTTTATCTAGATGTTGAAAGAAAAATATTATGTGATGCACAACACAATGAAGTTAATTTAGAGGCGAGAACGCTACAGGTCTTGTTATATCTTATTGAGCATCATGATCGTTATGTTTCTTTATCTGAATTACATGAGAACATTTGGTCTGGACGTATCGTGAGTGATTCGGCTGTGCGGCAAACTATTAGCAAGTTAAGAAAACTGTTGGACGATAAATATGATGAGCCTAAGATTATTCGGTCGGTCGTTAAAAAGGGCTATCGTTTTATTTTTCCAATAATGATACCCCCCAAAAATGATATTGCAGTAAAAAGAGATAATGAAGCTTCATTGAGTGATGAGCGACAGTGGTTTAAATTATCTAAGCTCAAACAAAGTTGGAAACGCTATCTTTTACTGCTAACCACCACGTTAGCTATCGGTGTATTGTGGTTGCTCAGTGGCGTATCTGTTACCGAATCACAAGGTCTCAATCCGGGCCAAAATACAGGTTTTGCAATCAATCCCGCCACTAACATTGCTTATTATGTCAATAAAGATCAACTAACCGGTACATATAAGCTACTTAAAAAAGAGAAGCAACATTCAATAATATTAGCAGAAACACAACACGCTTTAATATATCCGGTGTTTAGCCAATCACAACAATTATGGGTAGGTTGGCAAGGCGCTGAGGGGTGTGGCATATACCGAGTTGATTTAAGTACTGAAAAATCAAGCTTACTACAGCCAGTTCTTTTTCCTTGCTCGGTGATAAGTCATATTTCTGTTAGCGGTAATCACCTATTAATTAGTGCGCAGCTTAATATTGGAGAAACATTTCAATTAGTAGACATTGATACTTCTAATTTAACAATCAACTATATTAAGCCACGAGTTGTTTCACAAGCTCCAATCATTACTGCTATGTCGGCACAAAAAAAATGGATAGCAATTGTTACACACAGCACTGATGGACAGCAATTGGCTGTCTATGAGGCTGACTCTCATAAGATGATCGACAAATGGTATTTTGATAAAAGAGTAGTGCAGTTACGCTGGCATGAACAGTACCTATATTTGGCTACCGTAAATGGAATTTATCGCTTCGATGCAAAGAACTGGAATAAACAATCGTTACTTAAGTCTGACACCATAGGCCAGTTTAATTTGATTTATGATTTTTGGTCTAACAACGAAAGCTTATTCATTTTACAAGAAAGGCAGTCTATAGAAACCCAGCTACATATTGAGCAGTATCAACTTAGTCATGAGCAGCGCCTGAGTTTCCGACAATCGTTTTATTTGAATACCGATGCGTTGAACATTACCGGTGACTCACCTTCGACATTATTCTATTCGCGGCGTGACAATGAACAATATCAGATAGTTAACTTAATCAGTGATCAAGTGGTTTATCAAAGCCAGTATCTTCCTTCATTGTTGTACTTTGATGCTAAGCAGCAATGTTTACTTTTTGTAGAGAATAAAAAGATTATATTATTCTCGTTGACGAATAAAAAAATCCTCTCAAGCGTAAAGCTTAATGGTGCCGTTAACGGTGCATTTCACTTGGCGAAACAACAATCTGTCTGGCTGTTGACCAAATCGCCGTTGGGGTGGCAAACACTGCAATGGGATTACTTAAAAAATTCACTAACTCAAATCGCTGTCAATGAATTAGCGCGCTTTGTAATCAATGGTAAAACATATTGGATAGACAGCAGAGATAGTAAAATTAAAACGTTGAAAGAGAATGCTGTAATAGATGTTAGTCAAACGCTGCCATTTTATAGTACTAGTCAATGGGGAGTTGTTGGCAATGCATTATGGTTCACACGATCGATCGCTGCAGGCGCCACTTTATATAAAATATCTGCACAAGACGATTGGCGGGTGATAAAAATGTTACATCGAGATGAAATAATAGATCTGACAGTTGGTAAAGAAAACTTAATGTTACAAACTTTAAATCGAAAATCTAGCGATTTATACAGTGTAGCTATTTGGGGCGAATTATAGCGTGCCTACTGCACACGTTAGTGTGCAATGGGCTAGGGAAACGATTATGATGGTTCTATACAGATCTTGAATGGACCGAAATAGAGGCATATTTTCACTCCTGCTGCAGAGACAACCGGTTCGTTAATGTTGGTCTGTGCAGTTGCTGTTCCTGCAAACAAGGCCGTCGCTAAAAATAAAGTCGAAATTGTTTTTTTTATTTTAATATATTCCATTAATTTATCAGTTGGTTGCTAAGTAGCGAGATAGATAATATAAAGATTTAGACAACTATATAACTGTATGAAACTACCTGTATAAGTTGACAGGGAGAACTTGCGCAGGCACCGAGAACAATCTTGTTTGCTCGATAACAACGAGCAGACCCTAATATATCAAAATTATTCCCACTGGAGTTTTATCATGCAAGTTGTTGAAGTTAATCACCCTTTAATCAAACATAAACTAGGTCTGATGCGTGAAGATGACATTAGTACCAAACGCTTTAGAGAGCTTACTTCGGAAGTTGGCTGCTTATTAACCTATGAAGCATCAAAAGATTTTACTCTTGAAACCAAGACTATAAAAAGTTGGAATGGTGAGATTGAAGTACAAGAAATTAAAGGCAAAAAAGTTACCGTAGTACCTATTTTACGCGCCGGACTTGGCATGATGGATGGTGTGTTAGAGCTTATCCCTAGTGCGAAAATCTCTGTTGTAGGCATGTATCGTAACGAAGAAACATTGCAACCCGTGGTTTATTTTGAAAAACTAGTTAGTCACATTGAGCAGCGTTTGGCCTTAGTCGTAGATCCAATGTTGGCCACTGGTGGCTCAATGATTGCGACGATTGATCTACTAAAAGAGCGTGGCTGTAAGCAAATTAAAGCGTTGGTTTTGGTGGCTGCGCCAGAGGGTATTGCTGCCTTAAGTGAAGCTCATCCAGACGTAGTACTATATACCGCGGCCATTGACGATTGTCTTAATGACGCCGGATATATATTGCCTGGCTTAGGCGATGCCGGTGACAAAATTTTTGGCACTAAATAAAATTCGTTTTGGTTGAAAATGTCCGGCTCGTGTTATATTCGCTAATATTACGAGATATTCATCTGTCTATTCCAGTGGGAATGCAAAAGAATATGTATGCAATTCAATGCATACAAGGATATATAAAATGACATTAGGTCAGAAGTTAAAACAGTTACGTTTAGCCAAAGAGATGAGTCAACCTGAGTTGGCTCAACAAATTTGCATCGAACAATCTTATTTGTCGAAGTTAGAAAATGACAAAGCATTTCCGTCAGACGAAATATTTAGTCAATTATTAATCGCACTAGACATCGAGTTAGACGATTTTTTACAGGGTTTTGAGCAATCCGTCATCCAAACTCAATTGTGTAAAATCGCCCAAATAAGCCGCCATCAAAAGCAATATGAAACGCAGTCGGTTAATTATATGCTGCGTTGGATAATGCTGTCATCGTTATTAATAGTGTTGGGCGGCACCGCATGGTTGGCAGGTGAAAAGAAATGGATTTTTGACAAAGTGTATTTAAGCGGTCATGTCTATGAGTCTAAAGGGGTGATTAAAGTTGGTGAAGCATTACGAGTGTTTAGTGGCTACAAAGGTGATTTACCCGATGAAATACTGGCTCGGCTGAGTTTTCAAAGCAAAAAAATGTTGCAGCACAGCGGTGACTATTTTGTCGAAGAAGTCACTGAAAATGGCGTCACCGGAAAGCGTTTTTATCAACGCGCCAGAAAACAGCGCACTAGCGTGACCAATCAAGCCAATAACTGGCTGCGAGTCTTTGCCGTTTTCGCTCTGCTTAGCGGTTTTGTTGGTCTGGTAATTGAGCATAAAATCCGAAAAATCCGCACCAATATCTAGTTTAACTAGCAAAAGTGGTCAGATAATTATCGGAATTGGTATAAGATGCGGCTCTAAATAATTAAATAGCCTTAGAGCCTCATGTCAAAACCTATTCTTAAAGTGGTCGTTGGTTCACGTAATCCCGTCAAAATTAACGCTGTTCGCAGTGCCATCAATACTTATTACCCGGATCACGATATTGATTGCAGTGGCATGGACGCGGCGTCATTGGTAAGCGATCAGCCGATGACCAGTCAACAAACACGTGATGGTGCGGTTAATCGTTTACGTTATTGTCAGCAACAAGTCAGTGCAGATTTTTACGCGGCGATTGAAGGTGGGGTTGATAACTTTGAAGACGGCGCAGCAACCTTCGCTTATGTGGTGATTGCTAACCATAAACAAATGTCGGTTGGGCGCAGTGCCAATTTACCCTTGCCGAGTCATGTTTATCAAGCGCTTAGTGATGGTGAGGAGCTGGGTCCGTTAATGGATAAGATGTTCAAGACCGTCAACATTAAGCAAAAAGGCGGCGCGATTGGCCTGTTAACCAATGGCCATTCAAGTCGTGAAGCTAATTATACTCAAGCATTAATTCTAGCTATGGCACCCTTTGCACATAGTGAGCTTTTTGACGCATAAAAAAAGCCACTGCATTTAACTGCAGTGGCATATTATTTAGTTTATAAGACCTAATCGCTGTCACGCAATGAATAAATTGCAGGGCGCTTAATGAATCGACGCAGTGGCCAATAACAAGCGAACAACGCGATAAAGCTAATAAGCACAATTGTTACTACGAACATGCCTAATAATTGATAGCTTATATAAGCGACCAACACCTCATCAAAAGCGACATAGATACCAAGTAAGACCATCATGCTAACCACAATACCTACGGTAATAGAGGTCATGTTTTCACCAACGATGAGTTTGATTAAATCGGCACCTTTTGCGCCAATAGCCAGTCTGGTTCCAATCTCAAAGCTGCGCATTTGCGTGCTATAACTTAAAATACCGTAAAGACCAATTGCCGATAAAATGAAAGTAATTATCGCTAAGACCGCACTAGAGATTGCTGTGGTGTATTGAGTAAACAACATTTCAACACGGTGGTCATTTTGTCGCTCAAGTTTAAACACTGTAAATTGGCTAGTTACACCATTAAGCGCCGTAACGGCTTGCTCGCGAGTTAGCTTTTTCCCAGGTTTTAGTTGGATAGTCATTTGGGTAGTGGCTAACGATGTTGGGCGATAAGCTTGCATTGAGATGTCTGTTTCGCCCGGCATCAGTGTGCCTTTGATGATACCAATAATTGTATGTTTGTCGTCACCACCGAAGCTAATTTGCTGCCCTAAAGCGTCACCATCGGGCGCTAAGGCCTTGGCGTAAACTTCATTGATGATAGTAACGTCGCTGCGATCTTTAATATCAGCAGCGCTAAAATTATCGCCTTCAATAAAAGGTTGCGAAATCATTGAAAAATACTCTTGATCAATGCGTTTGGTATTAACTACGAATCGCTCGCCTGTTTTAACAGATGTTTGGGCGTTAAACGAGAAACCGCTATAAGGTGAACTACTATGGCTGATGGCGACAACTTGAGGAAGCTCTAATAACTCTTGGCGCAGCTGAGTCATTAGCGGGATCATTTCTTCTCTTTTAGGCATGGTTTTGGCCGATACCGATAAAGACAATGAGGTCAAATTATCGGTGGTAAAGCCCAAAGGTTGCTCAATAGATCGTAGTGCGTCTTTTAATAGGCTGATACTGATAAATACCAACGTGGTAACAATCGCCACCTGACAAATGATTAATACCTTGCGAAATGTTTTTGATACTTGAATGCCAGTACCTTTGCCGCTTGATTGCAAGGTAGCATTCAGTGCCTTGTAATTAATCATCCGGCTGCTAATACGGGCAAAAAACGTCGCTAATAATAAGGTTATAATCGCCGCACAACTTAGCGTAAAGAGGTTGACCGATAACTCACTAACGCGCGGTAATTGCTCAGCCAAATAATGCTGCATCACGTAAAAACCAACGCTTGATATCACTAACGCTACGGCAAGAGATAACATCATTAATATATTAGTTTCGGCAAACAGGGTTTTAAATAATTCTTTTTTGTTAGCACCCAATGCGGCGCGGATAGCGAGCTGACGCTGTTGCTCTGCGGTGCGAGACATAAACAAGTTAGCAATGTTGGCACAAGCGACTAACACTAAACCGATAACGCCAGCGAGTAGCAGATAAACCGTACTCTTACTGCCGCCTAAAATAACCTTGTTGAATGAGCGCACCTCGATGTTTACCTTCCAGCCTTTAAAGAATGGAATCGAGGTTACTTCAGACTGCCATTTACCGTTAAGCATGGTGCTCAATGTAGATGCAGCCTGAGTTTCTGTCATATTGGAGATGTTTTTGCCAAGAAAAATTTGCTTTTCGTTGATATTGCCCCAAGCTTTTCGCTGACGTTCACCGGCGTGATTAAAGTCCCACGGCATGAATACGTTGTTCACTAGCCCTGTTTCGTACAGGGCTGGTTCGATGAATGACTGGGCCAATACACCAACAATGGTGTAACTCGTGCCGCTAAAACCCATCTTTTGTCCCAAAATGTCAGGGTCGCTTTGATACTCTGTTCGCCATGTCAGGTCGGTAATGACAATAACAGGATTGTTAGTATCTGTGGCTTCTGTTGCCTCAAATAGACGGCCTAATGCTATTTTAGCGCCAAGTAAATCAAAGTATTCAGGGGTAACAAATGCCACATTGAATGTCGGCTGCGTATTTGAGTTGGTTAATACGTCTTCCGATAAGTACAGCAGGGCAGACTCGCTAAACACAGTTTGTTCTTGATAACTGTTCATTAATCCGTTGTAGGTATATGCGCGGCCCATCATTTCACTTTTATCGTTGTTATAAATGGACTCAACCTTATACAAGGACTCTTGTTCTGGATATGGTAGCGGCTTAGCAATTAATACATAAGCAAGGGTTAAAATACACAGTAGTGCACCTAAGGTGATGCCCATGGTGGCGACAATCGCGCTAACAAAACCAGGCTTTTTCTTTAGACCTGCCCAAGCTTGTTTTTGCTGGAAGATAAATTGACTCATACCGCCTCCTGTACCGCTACCGCTTCAAGTGTTGGTGTGGTTAAAATGCAGCCATCAAGTAATTTAAGCTGAGTGGTTGCCATGTCTGCATAACGAGGATCGTGCGTTACCATGCAAATGGTGGTGCCACTTTGATTGAGTTTTTCTAACACATCCATGATTTGATCGCCGCTCTTTGAATCCAAGTTACCCGTTGGTTCGTCGACCAATAAAATGGCGGGTTTGGCGACTAGTGCACGGGCAATCGCGATGCGCTGCTGTTGACCACCAGATAGTTGATTTGGCTTATGGCTAACACGGTGACTCATATCTACTAGCTCTAAGCATTCCATGACTCTTATCTTAATATGTTGCTCGCTTAGCTTTTCTTTGCGATAGCGTAGGGGTAGGGCAATGTTGTCGAAAACAGATAACTCATCAATTAGATTGAATGACTGAAAGATAAATCCAATTTTGCTGCAGCGCATCTCAGCGGCTTCATCTAAGCTCATGTCGGTCACATTAATGTCTTCAATGAAATATTCACCGCTCGATGGCATGTCTAACAATCCTAATATAGATAGTAGGGTAGATTTACCACAACCCGATGGACCCGAAATTGATACGTAGTCGCCTTCACGGATCACTAAATCAATGTTTTTTAGGGCATGAGTTTCCATTTCGTCTGTTTCGAAAACTTTGGCGATATTGTTCATTTGGATTTTAATTTTTTTCATTGTGATGTCCTTTATTGTTTGTTTATACCCAAAATCATTGGAATTGCAGTGAAGCCGTCAAGATTCGAATCGCCTGAGCTTATGTTGTATAAGTGATTGTGATTCGAATCCGCCGACAATAAAACTGCGGTTTCAAGGATGACGGGTATATTTTATTCGCTGATAACGAGTTAAGACTTAATGGCTAAACTAGTCACCGAGCCTTTTAGATTTGATAAATCTGATACGATAAATTGTTGTTTCAATTTGGCACCGGAAATTATTTCAATGAAACGACCCGCCTGACGGCCTAATTTCACTTCCACTAATTGGGCTTGTTTCGCTGACGCATTAAGTAAATACAGTGATATTTTGCTATGGGCCTTAACATTGGCAGGACGCTGAATGTATTGCACATTACGTAATGTGTCGGCAATAATAATGCCGTCGACGCTTAGCATTGGACGCGCACTGGCTGGTAAGTTTTTCGGCAGCGCAATTTCAATTTCCACCGTATTGTCGGCAACGATAGGGTCGATGCGTGATACCACGCCTTGGATTTTGTCGCGGCGAGTATCAATAATGGTCTGTTGACCAATGATGATTTGCTGCGCTTGACTTTGCGGTACCCGAATTAGGGCGATTAAGTCGGTTACGCTACCAATTAACGCTACCTCTTGCCCGGCTGACAAGCTTTGTCCTAACTCAACGGATAGGCGTTGTAATACACCGTCAAAACCAGCCCGAACTGTTAGTTTGTCGAGGCGCGCTTGGGCGATATTCTGCAAGCCTTTTTGTTGCTGCACACGTTCTTTTGAAATATTTACAGCTTCTTGATGTACTAATTTTAACTGCGCTGTACGTTTCTTTAAAATAACGATGCGCTTGCCAAGTTGCTGTTGATTAAGTTTGGTTTGCTCGAAGGTGAGTTTTGAAACGATGCCTTCTTTATATAAGGTTTCTTCGGCAACACGGCGTAATGATGTGGTTTCATAATCTGCGCCGATTTGCGCCGCCGTTGCGTCTTCATTGAGCATTTCACGCTGATGATTTAGTTTTAGTTGGCGTAAGTTCGCTTTTGCTTGGCTTAAATCACGTTTGGCGCTGTCTAGTTGTTGTTGTAACTCAGGATTTTCGAGTTGCACGATAATGCTGTCTGCAGCAACACTTGCCCCAGGCTTTAGGATGATTTCTTTAACGGTAGCACGAGAGAATGAGGTGATTAACTGTTGCTTGTCAGAGCGTAGGGTGCCGTAACCTTCGATGATAACCTCTAAATCACCTTGCTTGACGGCATCAACTAAAATTTCGCCTCGAGCAACGCTTACCGAATTGACAGAGCGGGTTGCACTATAGGCCAGCACGACAAATATAACCGCCGCAGTCGCGTAAATAGCGTTTTTCTTTGACCATAGCGTCGAACTTTTTTTCTTTTTTACAACATCCATCATAGACTCGATTTATCAGGGTAACTGGCCTGATAAAGCGAATAGCGTGCCAACTTTAAATGTTATTAATAATCAAGTTCTTATGTTGTTGGTGGGTGTTTGATCTGCATGCGCAGTCCGATAATGAACTGCGGGGTTTCATAAGTGAACTTACTCTCTCATCACAGAAGCGTATTATTTCATCAAACGCGACGTGGCAAAATAATGGTCACGGTAACGCCCGCATCGCTATTGTTTTTGAGGTCAATGCTACCATCATGCAGTTCAATGATATTGCGGCAGAAACTGAGGCCAATGCCCTGACCTTGAGTCTTGGTGGTAAATAGCGGCACAAACAAATTCCCAAGATTAGCAAAACCTTGACCGTTATCGATTAGTTCGATGATACTTTTTTGGCTCGTTTGTTTAAATTTAAGCGCGACGTCTGAGGCATTAGCTTCAATGGAATTTTTAATTAAATTGATCAGCACTTGCTCTAAAAAGGTAATGTCTGCCCAAATGAACTCCATGCTGACTTTAATGCTCAAATGCGGCTGGTAAAGCCCAGCAAGTCGCCGACTTAATTTGTCTACGTCAACACGTTGAGCATTAAGATGATAAGGCAGTGATAACGAAGAGTAACGACTAACAAAATCTTGTAAGTGATGGCATCGCTCAGAAATAAGGGCTAATGCTTGTTGGTCACGCGGATTGTTACTGCGCGTCGACAAACTTTCAGCCAATGACGAGACAGGCGTTAATGAGTTGCGGATCTCGTGCCCCATCACTCGAATTATTTGCTGCCAAGCGCTTTGCTGACTGGCGCGTAATGCAAGTTCGATATTGGTAAACACCAATAGTTGATGGGTTTCACCATCATCAATAAATTCACTTTGACTCACTTGCCATTGATGTTCTTTATTGCTCAGTTGCCACTTATTGTTGTGCAGCACAAGACCAAGCAATTTAGGTGACGCATGACGAAACATTTGCCAAGGTTGCTCATACAAACGACTAAACGCGCCGTTGGCGTAACTCAACTTATTCTTTTGATTAAATACCAGAATAGGGGTACTTAGTTGGTCTATTAGTTGATAAACCAGAAAAGCATGTTGATCGTAGCGAGATTTTTTCCCTGACAGTTCTTCACTTAATTGTTTTAATTGTTGATGGAAGTCAGCGACGCAGCCATGACTAAAAGCGGCTTTAGAATATTCATTGTAATCTTCACTGCGCACCGCTTCCACATGCCACAAACCCCGATGAAAAGCAGCCATGGTGCGACGATAAAAACGGTTACTGAGCACTATTAACAAGGCTAGAAAAACACCGAGAATAATAGCAATGTTCCAAGCCGACCAATGATATTGATCCAGTAACGATCCTGTTAGGCCCAAAATGGTAAGGTTAAATAAGCTTAGGGTGCGAACAACATACCGCTCTAGTGATTTATCGCTGAAGTTGGTCATGTTTTTCTATGCGCCGGTAAAGAGATGATTTGGTGAGCCCTAATAACTGAGCAGCTTGCGGCACGTTTTGATCGCTACGTGCC
>JABSRV010000200.1 GCA_013214905.1 Psychrobium sp.
ACCATCCATGGCATTCACCCTACGGGCCAGCTAAAGCTGTTAAAAATATTTCCCGAAGATTTTTTATGAATACCATCCATGGCATTCACCCTACGGGCCAGCTAAAGCTGTTAAAAATATTTCCCGAAGATTTTTTATGAATACCATCTATGGTGTTCACCCTACGGGCCAGCTAAAGCTGTTAAAAATATTTCCCGAAGATTTTTTATGTTCACGACTACATGGATGTAGGAGGTAGAGCGAAGCAGGATGCCCGAGCCGGGGATGAACATGAAACGGACACTAAGTTATTACTAGTATCTTGCCACCGAGCTTGTACAATGATTTTAAACCGTATAACAATCAATTCAAAAGGTTATGTACATGTATAAAACGTTTAATGCATCAGCTATTTTTAAGACTGGTGTTGTTGTAACAACGCTAAGCATGATTAGTGGTGTTGTCGCGGCTAAAGGCTTTGATGTTGAAACACTGATCAATCTTGACAGTATCCATTCCGCCACCGTGTCTCCCGATGGACAATTTTTAGTTTATGGTCATAAGAAAGTGAACGGCCAAAGCAAAATTTCAAATTTGTATTTAAAGGCCTTAACCAATAACGGCGCGCCACTTAAGCAGCTAACGTCCGATAAAGGCAGCGAACACGATGTACTTTGGAGTCGTGACAGTAAGAGCATTTATTTTTTGGCATCGCGCAGTGGCACCAGCCAAGTATGCAAACTTAATTTGTCGGGCGGTGAAGCGATTCAAGTGACCGATTTAGCGGTGCCGGTCAACGGCATTAAGTTATCACCTGACAATAAGAAAATTGCATTGTCGTTAAGCGTATTTCCTGATTGCGCAGATTTGGCGTGTACAGCAACACGTAAAACCAAAATTAGCGAGCAGCCCAATCGCGGTCGTGAATATACCCAATTAATGGTTCGACACTGGGATACGTGGAAAGATCATAGTTTTAATCATATCTTTGTCGCTGATATTAATGGCGTTAAAGTTACTAATCTTGTTGATGTGACAAAAAATCTAAAGACTGATGTTCCAGCCAAACCATTTTCTGGCATGGAAGAAGTCACGTTTACGCCTGACAATAAGTACATAGTCTATTCGGCAAAGGCCGGGGATTACACTCAGTCTTGGCATACCAACTTTGACTTATGGCAGGTTTCGGTCGATGGCGGCAAACCAAGCAATTTGACCAAAGATAATAACGCGTGGGATTCTCAGCCTGTTTTTTCAAATGATGGCCGTTACATGGCTTATGCTGCGATGAGTAAACCCGCTGCAGAATCTGATCGCTTTGCTATTATGCTCAAAGATCTAGTCACCGGCACCGTCAAGGAAGTAGCACCATTATGGGATCGCTCTGTACGCTCAATCACCTTTGCACCAGACAGCCGTAATTTATACGTTACCGCCCAAGATGTTGGTCAGGTATCAGTCTTTTTAATCAATATTCAATTTGGTGACATTAAGCGATTGTATAACGAAGGCAGCTCTTCTGTGGTCGGCATTAGTGGCGAGAATGTGATCATTAGTAAAAAAGATCTTAATAGTCCCGCCGAGCTGTACTCTTTGGCTAATGATGGCACTACAATCTCTGCAATTACCTCTGTTAACAAAGAAAAGCTAAGTAAAGTTACCTTTGGTGAGTATTCGCAGTTTTCCTTTAATGGCTGGAATGATGAAACAGTTTACGGATATTGGCTAAAACCAAGTGACTATAAAGAAGGCAAAAAATACCCTATTGCCTTTTTAATTCACGGTGGACCGCAAGGCTCGTTTGGCAATAACTTCTCAACCCGTTGGAACCCTCAACTATGGGCTGGTGCGGGTTATGGCGTAGTGATGATTGATTTCCATGGCTCAACGGGCTACGGTCAGAAATTTACCGATTCCATTAATCTTGATTGGGGCGGAAAACCACTAATCGATCTACAAAAAGGTTTAGCTGCGGTTACTCAGCAACAACCATGGCTTGATGGCAATAATGCGTGTGCATTAGGTGGTTCATACGGCGGTTACATGGTCAATTGGATTGCAGGTAACTGGAGCAAGAAATTCAAGTGTTTGGTTAACCATGCTGGGTTATTTGACATGAGAAGCTTTTATAACGTGACCGAAGAATTATGGTTCCCTGAGCAAGACTTTAACGGCAGCTACATCACGGCGAAAGATAACTACGAGAAATTTAATCCGGTTAACTTTATTAGCAATTGGCAGACGCCGATGTTGGTGATTCACGGTGAAAAAGATTTCCGTGTTCCATACGTCCAAGGTTTAGGGGCGTTTACAGTGTTGCAACGTAAAGGCATCGACTCAAAACTGTTAATGTTTCCAAATGAAAATCATTGGATCTTAGATAACGATAATAAAAAGCAGTGGTATAAAAACGTATTGTCATGGATGGACAAATACACCGCCAAATAAATCCTCGTTTGTCATTAAAAACCGGATCATGTATCCGGTTTTTTTATGTCACGTGTTTTAATAATTGTTTAAAACAGACGTGCTAATTGTCTATTAGCTGTCGCATAACGCGTGTATTTATGGCTGTACTGTTCTTTATACCGTCACTAATTGTCGATATTAGAAATTATAATGAAAAAATAGCACGGTAAACTTGACATGCATTACCTACAATTATATTTTAAACGTTCGTTTAACCAAGAGGTGCTTAAGTGTGCAAAAAATAGATACAAAAACAAAAATACTTAATGCGGCAGAGCAATTGTTTGCAGAGCGTGGATTTGCCGATACCTCGTTAAGACTTATCACCAGCCAAGCCGAAGTTAATCTGGCGTCGGTGAACTATCACTTTGGTTCCAAAAAAGAATTAATTCAAGCGGTATTGGCTAGATATTTGGCTGTTTTCGTGCCTTGTTTACAAGATTCATTAGACACCCTAAATGTCAGTGAAAAGCGTATTAATCAAGAAGATGTGTTTGGTTGTTTGATCACGCCACTTTTAGAACTTAATACCTTTAGACACCACGGCACAACAGTGTTTTTACAGCTATTAGGGCGAGGTTACATCGAAAGCCAAGGCCATTTACGTTGGTTCATTACCACGCATTACGGTGCGGTCATGAAGCAATTCAATACAGCGGTGCAAGATGCTAACCCGCATTTAAGTTCAGCTGAAATATTTTGGCGTTTACACTTTACCTTAGGCACCGTTGTGTTCACGATGGCGTCAAGTCGTGCACTTATTGACATTGCCAAGGCAGATTTTAATGAGGACGTTAACATTGAAGGGCTGATCCGCCGCATGGTGCCATTTATTGCAGCAGGTGTTAGCACTGCTTAAAGGCTACAGTGTAAATAGATTATTAAAGGAACCTGCGTTTGCAGGTTTTTTTTCGTCTATCCTATCAATTTGCATGCATTTTAATCGCCGAGTCTCAAACTGAACTATCATTTAATAAGGATAGGGCGACGAGTATGAGGCACTGTTTTGCAAATTATCAATAACGTATTATTGTTTATCGACGGCTTTCTTGGTGGGTCTTGGTATTTCCCGTATTTGTTGCTAGGCACTGGCCTATTTTTTACGATTTATCTCGGTTTTCCACAAATTCGGTATTTTAAGCACGCAAGAAACGTACTAACTGGGAAATATGCCACTGACGGTTGCAAAGGCGATACCTCGCACTTTCAAGCGCTAGCTACAGCGCTCTCTGGCACCGTTGGCACGGGTAATATCAGCGGCGTTGCGTTTGCATTATACCTTGGTGGACCGGCCGCTTTGTTTTGGATGTGGGTAACCGCATTTTTAGGCATGACGACTAAGTTGGTTGAGGTGACCCTTTCCCATAAATATCGTCAAAAAATGAGTGACGGCACCATCGCCGGTGGACCGATGTATTTTATGGATAAGCGATTAAACATGAAATGGCTGGCAATTGTCTTTGCCATCGCCACTATTGTCAGTTCGTTTGGTGTCGGTAACATGCCGCAAATCAATACAATAGCAGTTGGCATGTCGAACAGCTTTTCAATTCCGCCGATGTTAACCGGTGCGATCTTAGCAATAATATTGGCATTAGTGATCATAGGCGGCATAACCCGAATCGCAAAGTTTACGTCAATGATAGTGCCGCTAATGTCTGCACTGTATATTTTAGGCGCACTAGCGGTGATTGTTTATCAAATTGAAAACCTTGTACCCTCATTTTTGGCGGTGTTTAGTGATGCTTTTAATGGCTCATCTGCCATTGGCGGATTTTTAGGGGCGAGCTTTATTTATGCCTTTAACCGAGGGGTTAGCCGCGGATTATTTTCAAATGAAGCGGGATTGGGCAGCTCGGCGATTGCACATGCGTCGGCGCGTAGTAATCAGCCAGTCGCCCAAGGCATGGTATCGATATTAGAGCCATTTGTTGACACTATTATTATTTGTACGCTTACCGGCATGGTCATTTTATGCTCCGGGGTTTGGCAGCAAAAATTTGATAATAATTTTCAGCGTAGCGATATGGCTTTTGTTGCCGAGCAATATGTTGAAGATCAGCCTGAACATCGTGATCAAATCTTTAAGTTTCTTAATCAGCAGTCAAGCGAAGTGAAATTGTTCAGTGGTCATATTAACGTGGAGCAGGGTATCGCTCAGGGTACAGATTTTACCCTGATTAATGCACGCTCTTTTGCCCAAGACGTTACATACCAGCTCGATAAGCAGCCATTTAGTGGGGTATTAACGATTGAACGTGGTCGATTAGTAACGCCATCGATCGTGGTGCATGGTAAATCCTTAGTACATTCAACCAAACTGGCGATTATCGCGTTTCAACAAGGTTACTTAGGCAGCTATGGCCAATACATTGTGACTATCGCGCTGTTATTATTTGCTTTTTCCACAGCAATATCTTGGGCCTATTATGGTGACCGGGCATTTATCTACTTGTTTGGCATTAAGCATATTACTTGGTATAGGGTTATTTATGTGGCGGGTTTTTTCTGGGCTTCATTTGTTGACACAAAAATCATATGGACGCTTGCGGCCATTTCCGTAGTACTAATGACCTTACCTAACTTATTTGCGATGTTAATGTTGGCTAAAGAAATGAAGCAAGAATTACGGCGTTACTGGCAAAACTTCAACCCTAATGACTGACCCTAACCATTAACTCCAATGAATTTAACATAATTAAACATGCTTTAAAGCGGGTTGTGAGTTTACAAAAAGCGATGGCTTAGCTACTATGGCGCCTATTTCCCCAGTCAATCTTAGGAGCGTTTATCATGGCGATTATTACTTGCCCATTTTGCCGCCAGCAAATTTCAGACAAGTCTAAAGTGTGTAGTCATTGTGATAAAGACTTAAATGGTGATCAGCAAGCCGCATTGTCTGCACAGCGTCAATCTAAATATGGAAAAATACAATCGATAAATATACAGCAAATGTTTGCTATGTTGCTATTTGTAGGTGGTTTTTCATTGTGGTATTGGCAAGATAAGTTTGATGATCAATGGTATAACCAACTAGGCATGGCCATGATTGCTAGTGGTTTTGTGTGGTATTTTGTTAACCGCATTCGCATTGTCATGCTTAATCGATCATCCCTTTAATAACGAGAATATAACGTGCAAATAGAACAATTAATTAACGCCATGTCACCTGCTGTCTATGAGATATTAAAACAAGCCGTAGAAATTGGTAAATGGCCTAATGGTGTCGCCCTTACCGATCAGCAACGCGACAAAGCCTGCCAAGGCATGATGTTATATCAAGGTACTCATTTAAGCCAAACGGATCATATGACCGTAGGCAAGGGTGGGGTTATCAATAACCTCAGCAAGTCGGTGCTAAGAAATCAATTTAACAATGATGAAATTGTTAGAATAAAAGTATAAAAAATACGACATTCCATTATTTTCTTTGCTACTCACTCTAGTTAACGGTTGTGTCATTTGCTAAAAGTGCGTTCCCCAATTATGCTTAATCAATAGCTATATTGGGACGCATTACCTATGAAAAATATCGTTAGCCTGTCATTAGTTTTTCTCAGCCTGTCTTTATCTGAGCCTATTTCGGCAAGTGATAAGCCAGAGAAGTTGTCCGTTGGATTGATGGAATCAGTCGTCAAAGTTAACCAATACCAGCAGTACCACAGTGCTTTGGTTGGAATTATGCATGAAGTGGCGCGCCAGAGTCATATCGATATTGACATTAAACCAATGCCGTTAAAGCGAATTTTGGCGCAACTAGAGCAGGGCACCATTGATCTTGCGATCGGTTTATATAAACGCCCAGAGCGAGAAAAATACGTTATTTACCTTGATGATGCCATTGGTCTCGTCCATGTAAAGATATTCTATCCCGCTAGCGTTAAGTATAAAAAATTTAGTGTTTAATAAATTTATTGGGCAAGTCTTGATTAAATGTATCGAAATGTAAATCAATTTAAAAATTATTATTTTGAGCGATACATTACTTATTTTTCCAAAATTTTGAAAACTCAT
>JABSRV010000201.1 GCA_013214905.1 Psychrobium sp.
CAGGCCACACGTCAAAAGCCGGTTATAGTTTAGTAGCATCGGCTACCAAAAATGGCATGCGCCTTATCTCTGTTGTCATGGGTGCTAAAAGTGCACGTGGTCGAGCGAGTGAAAGCAAAAAGATTCTTAATTATGGCTTTCGTTTTTTTGAAACAGTAACACCTTATAAAGCAGGTCATCAATTTGCGGCGCAAACCGTTTGGTTTGGCACCGATGAGAAAGTTAAATTGGGCATCACAACCGATACGCCTTTAACCATTAGACGTGGCCAAAGTAAGAATTTAAAAGCCAGTTTTGAATTAACCAAGCAACTAGAAGCACCTATCGCCAAAGGTCAAGTTGTCGGCAAGGTGTATTTACAACTTGACGGTAAAGATATTGCTAACTATCCGTTGGTTGCACTAAATGCGATTGAAAAAGGCGGTTGGTTCTCACGCTCGGTAGATTATTTTAAAAAGATGATTAGCGAATAACCTACTACTGGTCTTTCGCGTTACCGATAATTGATATTTCAAGACAAAAGCCATAATTTCATTGTGGCTTTTTGATGTCATACCTCTTCTGATTACCGCTATTAACCCTAGCCCATTGGGCATAGATACGTTAGTATACGCCAAATTTACCCCCTATCATGGGCTTTAAATATCGTGGGCGTTATCAAGATCACCCCCTAATATAATGTTGTGTTGGAGAAAATTATGGACACGAATTTTGACGAATTGCTTGAATTTCCTTGTGATTTTGGTTTTAGAATTATGGGATTGGCGCAAGACGATTTACCAACTAAGGTAAACGATGTGTTCGATATTCATGTTAAGGATAACTACAAGCAATTACCTGGCCTAAAAGTAAGTAAGACCGGTAAGTACCATTCTATTTCGTACTCGGTTTTTGTGGCTGACAAAGCCCAAGTAGAAGCCCTTTACAAAGAATTGTCAGCTATCGACATAGTACGTTACGTACTCTAATTACAAGAGCCTTAATTATGTCATCAGTGAGCAAGCCCGTTGCAGCCAAACCTTCCTCTTTGTTCATCAGACAATTAGGACGACGAGACTATTCGTCAGTATGGCACGCGATGCAAAACTACACAGATACTCGTCATGCGTTGTCAAACGATGAAATTTGGTTGGTAGAGCACGATCCAGTCTTTACCCAAGGACAAGCAGGCAAAGAAGAACACCTGTTGTTCCCTGGTGATATTCCCGTTGTCAAAGTGGATCGTGGTGGTCAAGTGACTTATCACGGTCCAGGTCAATTAGTCGCGTATTTCTTATTAGATATTCGCCGTTTAAAAATCGGCGTGCGTGAACTCGTTACCCAAATTGAAGAAGTACTGGTGGAATTGCTTGATGGTTATGGCGTCAACGCATACGCTAAAGCAGATGCACCTGGCGTATACGTTGATGAGAAGAAAATTGCCTCACTGGGTTTGCGCATCCGAAAAGGCTGTTCGTTTCATGGCCTCGCGCTAAATGTTGATATGGATCTTAGTCCTTTTGATCGTATAAATCCTTGTGGTTACGCTGGATTGGAAATGATTCAGTTATGCGATTACACACAAGACATTAAATTTAACGTCGTGCAACAAGATATCGCGCGTATAATAGCTCAACATCTCGACTATGAGACGATTGAAAACATTACAGGATTTACCCATGACTAAAATTAGACAGTCTACCTTGGTCGCCGGTGAGAAATTAAGAGACGCCGATAAACTAGCCTTTATCCCAATTAAGGTTATCGAACAAGAAAAGAAAGAAGTATTACGTAAGCCTAAATGGTTACGCGTTAAGTTGCCTAGTAGCACAGCTCGTATCGATGAAATAAAAAAAGCGCTGCGTAAAAACAATTTAAGTTCAGTTTGTGAAGAGGCGTCATGCCCTAACCTTTCAGAATGTTTTAATCATGGTACAGCGACCTTTATGATTTTGGGCGCTATATGTACCCGACGTTGTCCGTTCTGTGATGTTGGCCATGGCCGTCCGATGCCTGTGAATGCAGAAGAACCAGAAAAGTTAGCACGTACTATCGCCGACATGAAGCTCAAGTATGTAGTAATAACCTCAGTAGATCGCGATGACCTACGTGACGGCGGTGCCCAGCATTTCGCTGACTGCGTGGCAGCCATTAGAAGAGCAGTGCCAAGCATTCGCATCGAAATATTAGTGCCTGACTTTAAAGGTCGTTTAGATAAAGCACTGGCTATTTTAGGCACTGCACCGCCGGATGTACTCAATCATAATTTAGAGACTCCGCCGCGTTTATACCGCGAGGTTCGTCCTGGTGCTCATTATAAAAACTCACTTAAATTATTAAGTGACTTTAAAGCAAGTCATCCTGATGTCACCACTAAATCAGGCTTAATGATGGGGCTAGGTGAAAACAAGGAAGAGATGATCGAAGTGCTTAAAGACTTACGTGAGCACAACGTTGATATGCTTACTTTAGGTCAATACTTACAGCCTAGTAAACATCACTTACCGGTGGTACGTTATGTTACGCCAGAAGAGTTTGATGAATTAGGTGATATCGCCCGAGAGCTTGGTTTTACCCATGCCGCCTCTGGGCCCATGGTACGATCGAGTTACCATGCTGACTTGCAAGTGCAAGGAAAAGAAGTTAGATAAAAACATTAAAGCAACGAAAGTTGCTTTTTTTATGTCCAATATCCGACCAGCGGAACTCTGCTGTTAAAGCCTCAACATACTCGGTATTATAGGGGCCGCAATCCATTTATTTAATGAGAACACCATGAAATCTTTAGCAAAACTTTTTGATAATAATGTTCAGTGGGCAATTGACACCGAAAAGCAAGAACCCGGTTTCTTCAAATCATTAAGTGAGCAACAAAATCCCGAATATTTATGGATTGGCTGTGCTGATTCTCGTGTTCCGGCTAATGAGATTGTAGGTCTTAAGCCTGGTGAATTATTTGTCCATCGCAATGTGGCCAATAGCGTTGTTCATACCGACCTAAATTGCTTGTCCGTTATCCAGTATGCGGTTGATGTGCTCAAAGTAAAACATATTATTGTCACGGGTCATTACGGTTGCGGCGGCGTTCAGGCAGCCATGAATAATGCTAAGCTAGGGTTGATTGACAATTGGCTGCGCCACATTAAAGATATTCAATACAAGCACAAACACTATTTAAAATCTATTGACGATCTCGCGATACGTGAAGATCGATTAACCGAGATTAATGTCATCGAACAAGTGATGAATGTTTCACAGATTTCCATCGTGCAAGATGCTTGGGCACGCGGTCAAGAATTACAACTGCACAGTTGGATATATGGTGTAAACGATGGCAAGTTAAAAGACTTAGGCACGAATATCACAGGTACCCATGATGCCGTTATCACTTATCAACAAGCCATTGAAAAATTAATGCGTAATTAACTGTTTACAATTGATTCAATATTGGCTAGCTTAGTAATTAACTCTTATATGCAGGACGCTAGTTGGAGTTAATCATTGAATAAGTTTTCAGTTAATGCAATGCCAGTCTTATCCTTGTATTTTGGTTAAGTATCAACATTGTTATTACAAGTCTTACTGTGTCGTTATTTATTCTTAATATTATTAGCAGTCTAATGACTGTGGATATCAATTGTATGATTGGTATTACTTAAGGATCATGGATGATGAGCCAACAAATCGTTTTATATATCGCACTTAGTGCCTTTTCAATGCTGTGCCTCGCCTTGGCGTTTACCCTCAACATACACTTCATTTGGTTTGGTTTACCTAGCACGCTACTGATTAGTCAAAGCTTGATCACTGGCTGGTTACCAAATTTTTCTTGGTTAAAATACTTTAGTAAACTTGATCAGCCAAAACACACTTTACGGGAAGTCATTACAGGCAGCCACCACAGCAATGAACCAACAATCTTACAGATTATTGAATGTGAACCAGCAGATCAAACTAACCAGTCGTTCGCCAGTTTCCAACAACTTAAACGTGTGCTAGCTAAGCACAACGAGAAATATCATATTGGAAAAGAAGCCAATGAAGAAATATACCAGCAGTTAAATAGCCAACGCTTTGCATCGCGTTAACAGGGTCGCTTATTTAAATTCTGCTTCAATAACATGTCTTATCTTCATTACAGCATCATAGCCTGCTTGTATTGCCTCTGGCGCTCGATTAAAGTCCATTGAACCGATATGAGAGACTTTAGGTAAGATAAGAATGTCAGGCGGTTCGCCTGCTAAACGGGATTTCTTCTGTCTATTTTCTAAAATTTCTAACGCGCTCGACATCACAGCAAACATATTAAGTTGCATCGTTGACGATGGCATTAGCCGCTCTGATAAGTCGGTGAAATATTGCTTCGACTGGGTGATTAGCCCTTTAAGATTTAAAGGTTTATCAGTACTGGCATCCGCTTTATTTGGTAAGGATCCGTCATCAGATGCACGCTCAGACGTGTCGTTACTGTCTAAGTTATTCTCAGGATAACCATTAAGATCAACGGCTATCACTAAGTCTGCGCCCAAGTGTCTGCACACATTTACCGGTATGGGATTAACCACAGCACCATCAATGTAATAGTTATCGCCGATACGTTTTGGTGCCATCAAACCAGGAATAGAACAAGAGGCGCGCACGGCATCTTGTAAGTCGCCGCGTCGTAACCAGACTTCTTTACCCGAGTAAAGATCGGTCGCTACCGCAATAAATGGATATTTAAGCTCTTCAATCTTGCAATCACCGATCATTGTTCTAGCTTGCTCAAAGACCTTATCGCCCGACAATAAGCCGCCTTTACGCAGACTAATATCCATCATCGTCATTAGATCCCACTGACTAAAACCATTAACCCAGTCGGTTAATGGCGTTAGCTTATCACACGCATAAGCCGCGCCGACAAATGCGCCAATAGAGCTACCGGCGACGACTTCGGGTTTAATACCAAGTTCAGCTAAACCTTGTAAAACACCAATGTGCGCCCATCCTTTGGCAGAACCACTTCCTAACGCAATGCCTATTTTTACCATTGTTGCACACCTGTATTCGGGTCTGTTTATTTATTATCGTAACTATTCAGCATGACATGTAGCTGTTCATCGTGCAGTCATTTGGTGCAAGTTTTAGAAGACAAAAGTGTCTGGAGCACTTTCGACAACAAAATGGTGACAAATGGCAAGACGCTGAATAGTTACTTTTTATCTTGTTCAAATAATTGAAAGATACTCGAGAAATCCTTGCTGCCATTACCGCCTTTACTATGCATTGCATAAAGGTTGCGGGCCATCGCGCCAAATGGCGTAGTTGATTGTGATAACTGCGCTGCCTCCCCTGCTAAACCGAGATCTTTAAGCATTAGGTCAACCATGAAACCACCTTGGTAATCATTACTGGCGGGAGTATTTTCCATCACATTAGGCACCGGATTATACAGTTCAAGACACCAGTTACGGCCTGAACTTTTCAGCATAATTTCGGATAAGACTTTAGGATCAAGTCCATTATCAATGCCCATTTGCAACGCTTCACTGGTGCCCGCCATCAACACGGCTAACAACATGTTATTACAAATTTTGGCCACTTGACCAGCGCCGACATCACCCGCATGGAATATGTTTTTACCCATATTCTCTAGCACAATTTTGCTGTGTTCAAAATGCTCAACATTGCCACCACAGATAAAGCTTAAGGTGCCAGCAACGGCGCCGCCAACACCACCTGATACCGGCGCATCCATAAACGGGATATTTTTCTGCTCTGCGGCTTGCGCAACTAAGCGTGCGGTAGCCGCATCAATGGTACTTGAATCAATCATTAGAGTATGGCTATCTACTGCCGACAACAAACCATTTTCACCCAAATAGAGTGCTGCAACGTGCTTGCCGGCTGGCAACATGGTAATCACAAATTGCTTTTCGTTAGCCGCCGCATTCGCGCTGCTAGCGGCTACAGCGCCATGAGCAACCACACTATCCATTGCAGTTGTGCTTAAATCAAATACTTCGACATGGTGACCAGCGTTAACTAAGTTAATCGCCATTGGCCCGCCCATGTTACCTAATCCAATAAATCCTACCTTCGCCATGTTAACTCTCCATTTTTTATAATTATTATGCCAATTGCAATGGGTGTGTTTGGTTATCCCAAATTGGGGTAAATAGTTTGTCTATCAGTTGTTTATCAACATCGACAACGGTGTTATACAACCACTTTGGCTGATTGTCTTTATCAATCAACAGCGCTCTAATACCTTCTGAAAATTCACCTAACTCACCACAACGTACAGACAACGATAGCTCTAACTGAAAACATTGCGCCAGCGTTAACGAGCCACCAATCGATAATTGTCGTTCAAGTATACAGGCCGACACAGCACTACCATTGGCCAATGAGCGCTGCGCTCGTAGCATCCATTTGTCGTCGCTTTCAATATCGCCAATGGC
>JABSRV010000202.1 GCA_013214905.1 Psychrobium sp.
TTGGGGTAGCAAACGACGGGCCCATTAACATGTCTTGCCATACATCAATAGCTGCAAATGCGTAACTGCGAATATAACCCATTGGCTGATAACCCAGCGCTTTGGCTCTATCTTCGCGCATCATGATAATGGCCGACGCTCCGTCGGTTAACGCGGTTGAATTAGCGGCTGTTACCGTGCCATGTTTACGATCAAATACCGGTCTTAGTTTTGCGTAACTCGCTAATTCAGAATTAGTGCGAATAGTATTGTCTTGGCAGATAAAACTATTGTAAGGCGCAACATGGGTGCTCATCACTTCATTATCTAGCAATCCGTCCGCCCAACATTTCGTTGCCAGTGTATGAGAGCGATGAGCCAATGCGTCTTGATCACTTCGGCTAATATTATGCGTTTTGGCCATTTGCTCGGCGGTTTCGCCCATGGAAATGCCGGTAGAATATTCAGACACAGATGGCGGCACCGGCATTAAATCTTTTAAACGCAAACGTTTGATAATATGCAAACGCTGGCTCAAACTACGCGCCTTGTTTAAGTCAACAAGTGCGCGGGCAAGTGTTTTAGATACACCAATTGGTAATACAGAAGAGCTGTCAGCGCCGCCAGCAATACCAATTTCACTGGTGCCAGATAATATAGACTCCGCAACATTCACCGTTGATTGAAAACTGGTCGCACAGGCACGAGACACACTATATGCGTCAGTCGCGTTGGCCATATTAGTGCCTAAGACAATTTCTCTGGCGATGTTTGGCGCTTCAGGCATTTGTACCACTTGACCATAGACTAAAAGATCAACTAATTTAGGGTCAATCTCGCTGCGGGTTATCAATTCGTTAACGACGCTTTTACCCAAATCAAGCGCTGGAATGCCATGAAAAGCGGTAGCTTGTTTGACAAATGGGGTACGCAAACCGTCGATAATCGCAATGCGATGCCCGCCTTTGCTCGTGAGATCTTGTACTGACTTCATGATATGATCCTTATCTTTATTGCCCAAGGCATAAAATATAAAATATTGATGGCGCTATCATAACTGACAGGTCTGACCTCGACAAGTGCCGCTTATTTGTCGAGAAATTGATGTTTTGATGTAAAATGCAGCAACAAACGCGCTAATAGACAACTAAATGCGTCGCATGGCTAGACGTATCGGCTAAATTTAGGTAAATATGTACTGCGAAATTTCATCTGCAAGATTGCACAGCGCGTCGGCATATAAAAAAGGTTTAGATAATCATCATGGCAATAGAAAAATTTAATCAACTTAAAAAATATCTTGATAGTCAAATTCTTGGACAAGGTGAGTTGACACAATCCATGTTGATTGGCTTGCTAGCCGATGGCCACATTCTTGTTGAAGGCCCTCCTGGCCTTGCAAAAACCCGTGCAATTAAGGCGTTAAGTGATGGCATTGAGGCTGATTTCCATCGCGTGCAGTTCACCCCAGATTTATTGCCAGCAGATTTAACTGGCACCGACATATACCGCCCGGAAACTCATGAGTTTGAATTTCAACGTGGGCCGTTGTTTCATAATCTCATTTTAGCCGATGAAATTAACCGTGCGCCAGCCAAGGTGCAATCGGCTTTATTAGAAGCGATGGGCGAGCGACAAATTACAGTGGGCAGCACCACCTATCAATTGCCCGAGCTGTTTTTAGTCATGGCCACGCAAAACCCTATCGAGCAAGAAGGTACTTATCCATTACCAGAAGCGCAATTGGATCGCTTTTTGTTACACGTGAGCATCGACTACCCTGACGCTAGCGTTGAACGTGAAATTTTGGCCCTTAATCGCAATGAAGCATTAAACAAAGACATTATTAGCCCGCCATCACTAAGCCAAGCTGAAATTAAAGAAGCGCGTAACGAGTGTTTAAACATTTATTTGGCGCCGCAATTAGAAGAATATATAGTGCAGCTGATTATTGCGACACGCCAACCTGCAAAATATGATGCGCTATTAGCACAATGGCTAACCTATGGCGCGAGTCCACGTGCCACAATCGCGTTAGAGCGCTGCGCCCGTGCCCGCGCTTGGTTACATAACCGTGATTTCGTTAGCCCTGAAGATATTATCAGCGTATTGCCAAACGTATTGCGTCATCGCTTATTGTTAAGCTACGAGGCGGAATCAGAAGGCATTACAGCAAGCATTGTCATCGACAAAATTCTTAACGTGGTAGCGGTGCCGTAAAGATGAGCATGCAATTACCACCGTTTAGCAACGGTGTAGAGGTTACTCATAAAGAATTACTGGAGTATCGTGGCCGCAATGCGCTGCTAGATTTATCCCGTAATCAGCAAATTAAATCCCATATGGCAGGTACCCTATTGGCTAAAACCAAAGGGCGCGGTATGGAATTTGATGAGGCAAGGCATTACCAAATTGGTGATGACATTCGCGCCATTGATTGGCGAGTCACCGCGCGCACCGGTAAAGTACACACCAAAATTTATCGTGAAGAACGTGAGCGTCCGGTAGTGATGTTGGTTGATTTGAATCATCAACAATACTTTGGTTCACAACTGTTATTAAAGTCGGTGCAAACCTGTCATTTAGCCTCACAATTGGCTTGGTCGGCAATAGCCAATGGCGATCGCGTTGGCGCGATGATTTTTAACGACTTTGAACACCGTGAATTAAAACCCCGTAATCGTCATCACGGCGCGTTAGCCATTACCGAATACTTGGTAAAGATGCACAATCAGGGGCTAGACTATTTTAAGCAAGGAAAAAACCAAGACAACAGCTTCGAGCAAGCATGTTTACGTCTACGCCGTGTGGTTCGTCCCGGCAGTTTGATTTTCTTGTTGTCTGACTTTAACCAACTCAGCGACAAAGCGATTAAACAATTACAGTTATTATCACGCCATAATGAAATCATCGCGTGTCAAATGGTTGATCCGTTAGAGCAAACACTACCAAGCGCCCTGTCCGGCCCCTTAGCCATTGATGACGGACAAAAACGCAGCGAGTTTACCCTTAATAAACAAACTCGTGCGCAATATCAGAAAAACAACGATTTGGTGCAGGCATCACGTCTTAAAATATTTAAAAAACTCAATATAAAGGTCACCCGTTTTTCTAGCCATTTACCTTTATTAGAACAAATTAAGTCCGCGTCATTTACCAATTTAAGTGAGCCATAATGAATCCTGCATCTGTGCCCGACATTCATGACATTAGCTTACCGCTCGATCCTGGCATGTGGCCGCTAGCCAACGGTTGGTGGTTATTAGTAACACTAGTCGTTGCGCTAACGGCACTGGTTATAAGCAATGTTGTTCGTCATATCTCATTTTGGCGTATGCGCCGTTTGGCGCTAAAGCAATTACCCCTTTGTGATAATTTGGATCAAATTAACCGTTTGCTCAAAGTGCTTTGTTTGCATTATTTAACCGAGTCAAGTGAACATCAGGCTATTTCATCAATGCATGGTAGCGCGTGGGCCGAGTTTTTAAACGCCATATTGCCCCAGCAACAAGCCAGCCAAAACATCGCCGTGCAACAAGCGCTTTATCAAGCGGACAGCCATCAGCATTTGCCAGTTTATCGAGATATTGCCATGACGTGGATAGGTCAACTAAATCGCCGCGCGATTAAACAATATGCCAACACAACGGTCATTAATAAGAGTAGTAACAATGTTTGAGTTTCATTGGCTATGGGTATTGTGGCTACTGCCGCTACCTTTATTAAGCTATTTTCTGTTGCCGAAAAAAACTGCCAGCAAAATACCTGCACTAAAAGTCGCCAACAATGCGCTATTTCCAGATCAAGTGATGGCCAGCTCCAGCAACTCAAATATCACGATGATCATCGCACTATTTATTTGGGTATTATTGGTGCTCAGCGCCGCACGTCCACAATGGATTGGTGAACCAATAGCAACGCCCTTAGAAGCGCGTGAACTTATCTTGGCGGTTGATTTGTCGGCGTCGATGAATGAAAACGACATGAAATTAAACAATCGTTGGGTTAATCGCTTAACGATGGTTAAATCGGTGCTTAGTGAGTTTATTGATCGTCGAAAAGGTGATCGCATCGGTTTAATTTTATTTGCCGATAATGCCTATGTACAAGCCCCGCTAACTTACGATTTAACCACTGTAAAAACACTGCTTGATGAATCGTTTCTAGGCCTTGTCGGTAATCGCACGGCTATTGGTGAAGCGATTGGTTTAGCGGTAAAACGTTTTGACAACAACAAAGAAGGTAACCGTGTCTTAATATTGTTGACCGATGGTGAGAATACCGCGGGCAATATTACGCCGCAACAAGCACTAGAGCTTGCGATAGCTAAAGAAGTCACCATTTACACTATCGGGGTGAGTTCAGATAAAAGCCAACAAGTAGGTTTCTTTCGCCGTCGTTCAAGCATTGATGAAGATTTACTTGGTCAAATAGCCCTTGCCACTAATGGCCAATTCTTTAAAGCAAGTGCAACCGATGAACTAGAACAGATTTACCAACAACTTGACCAGTTAGAGAAAATAGCGGTTAGCGATAAAACGATGCGCCCACAGCATGCACTGTTTTATTGGCCGCTCGCGTTAGCACTATTAATAAGCTTTGCCATTGGTATGTTTAAAATATTAAGAGGACGTCGATAATGGAATTGTTTATCAGTCAATTTCACTTGTTGCGACCGTGGTTTTTGTTAGCCATTGTGCCAGCCATCGCACTTTATGTGATGTTGCGTAAAACCCGTGAGCAACAAGGTCTATGGCATAAGTATTTACCGCCCCATTTGGCTGATTTATTAGTTGATGGTCAGCAGGACAAACAATCAAGCGTGTTATTGCACGCGTTATTGTCAGGCTGGTTACTCATTGCTGTTGCCCTTGCGGGCCCGACATGGCAAAAGATTGAGCAACCCCTGTTTGACATCAAACAAGCACAAGTCATTGCCGTTGATATGTCACTGTCGATGTATGCGACAGATTTAATGCCCAACCGCTTGGCGCGCGCTAAGTTTAAGCTCACCGATTTGATTAAAAACTTATCTGAAGGTGAAACAGGTCTTATCGCTTATGCTGGAGATGCGTTTGTATTAAGCCCGATGACCCAAGATGTGGCCAACTTACTCAATTTAATACCCGCGCTAAAACCAGAAATCATGCCGACCATGGGCTCGCGCGCTCAATACGCCGTTGAAAAAGCGATTGAATTATTAGAGCAAGCCAATCATCAACAAGGCAGCATCTATTTGATTACCGACGGTATCAGTGGCTCTGACGCACGCGCCATTCGAACATTGCTAAAAGATGGACGCTACACCCTCAATATTCTAGGGATTGGTACAAGCAAAGGCGCGCCGATAAAACTGCCCGACGGTCAACTCCTTAAAGATGGTAACGGCAATATCGTATTACCAACTCTTGATGAGCACAGATTGAGTCAGCTCAGTGGTAATTTGGGCGGCATTTATTCTAGTTTAAGCTTGGATGATCGCGATATTAAATTATTAACCAGCGCATCGACACTGCCAGACAGCAAGATGAAAACTCAACAGAGCGAGCAGAAATTTGGCGATAAATGGCAAGAAACAGGTCCCTATTTGGTGTTGTTAATATTACCTTTCTTTGTATTTGTCTTTCGTCGCGGCGCAGCGTTAGCCTTATTATTGTGTGTTTTGTTACCAGCGGTTAATGTGACAAACATTCATGCGGCAGAGCTTAAGCCTATTGATATTAATGGAAGTAATAGCAATGTACCTGATGCTAAGCCAACAGAAAAAAATGATGCAGGTAAATGGTGGCGCGATCTTTGGAAGACTCCAGATCAACAAGCGATCGATTTATATAACGCTGAGCAATTTGATATTGCTGCCCAAACGTTTGACGATCAGCGGTGGCGCGGTGCAAGTTATTACCAAGCGAAAGAGTATGAGCAAGCGCTCCAAGAGTTTGAAAAAGGCAACAATCCACAAGCATTATATAATCAAGGCAACGCCCTAACCCAGCTAAAGCGCTATGACGAGGCGATTGAACGTTATCAAAGTGCGTTATTAAAGCGCCCTGATTGGCAACAAGCAAAAGACAATTTAGACACCTTGTTGGCATTAAAACGCCAACAAGACGAGAAAAAGTCAAAAGACGATTCCCAAGACAAGTCCCAGTCCGATGACGATAAGGAACAACAAAAAAGCGATCAAGACGGCGACGAGTCTGATAAGCAAGAACAAGGCGATAAGTCTGATGAAAATAAGGATAAAGGCCAACAAGAAGAAAGCGACGATGATGCATCGTCACAAAAAGATGGCGGAGAAAAAAGTGATCAGGGGGCCGAC
>JABSRV010000203.1 GCA_013214905.1 Psychrobium sp.
CCCCTCCTCCTTAATATAAGAAGATGTCGTCATCCAATACACCGACATCTGGTGGCGGTAAATCCGTATTACCACTATCGGTTAACAATGCTCTATCACCGATATTATCAAACAATGTATTAATCACTGCCGAAGCATTATCTGCTAATGCTTCGGTTAGGTCTAAACCATCCAATACGATAATTTGATCGGTCTCACCATCTTTGTCCACATCAATTTCAATGGTGGTGCCATTCTCATCTGATGTGATAGAAAGGTAAGTTTCTATCGTATTATCGTCATTGACGTTTAACATGTCCGGTAAATCAAGTTTATCTTGATTTAACTCAAAACCTTGAATTACATCGATGCCCTCGGTACCTGACTGATAATGATGAACAACGCCGGCTTCGATTGTCACATCTTTAGGGGTATCTAACACCTCGATCACTGTGCTCTTATCATCACCTATAAGTAACTCGGCGTTTTCCACGTCGTCTTCATAAGCAAACCATACATCGGCAAGTTCATTAGTTTCTCCAGCACCGTTTAAGTAAGTGCCGATGAGCCCTAATATATTGCCGTTATTAGTATTAGTCGATATGCTATAAGATAGTGAAATCTCTGATACGTCGGCTTGTGCAAGGGTTAGAAGTTCACCTTCTTGTGTAATGCCATCCGAATTTTTATCTTGCCATACTAGCAACTCTTCCCACAATTCATCGTTTTCGTTTATGACTCCATCCTTATTAGAGTCATATTGCGCTAAAGCATCGAAACCGTCACTGGCTTTGCTGCCATCTAGTTTCAGCATTTCTTCACCAAAGAGTTCTGAAGCGTCATTGATAATACCGTCTTGATTAATATCTCTAACTAATAGACCGTCATCGCCATTAATCCACCCTGTTTTATCCAGATCGCCATCGGCATCGATATCAAAATTTACACCTTCACTATTGACCAGCGTTTCGATACCATCATTGTCTAAATCAAGGACTATCGGAGAATTCATTCTTACGTTATGATTGTTCCAACTCGGGTATTTATCAAACATATGTCCCCATCCGAGATTTTGAACCGACATGCCAGGTACTTGAGCTGTCGCGTAAACTATTTGATTATCGTTCATATGAAAATTACCATTTGCTTGATAACTATTCGTACCATAGCTGTGTGTCCAAGTGCCAACATGTTGATTACCAGCATAAAGTTTCAAAATAGTGCCACTAGGCAACGACCCCACGCCTTCTAGCTTTGGATCACTAATATGATTCCCTCCATTCCCACCCCAGTTAGCTCTCGCGTTCATAATGGTATTATTTATTTCACTTATCGATGTATCATAAATTCTGGTTGTATCTGAATGTGCGTCATCCTTACCGTTAAGCGTTGTCCATGCCTCTATTTTCATGGTTTCCGTATTTTCTATTGCATTAGATTTATTAAAGTAAACTCGGGTTTCAATCTTAGATATTCCGGTACCGATGGTAACGGTGGCAATGTCCGATGTGCGTGAGACATTCGTCCATACGCCTTCTATTTTTACTTGTAATTGTCCCATATCTTGAAAACTAGCAGTCACTGACGATTGCTCTAAAGAGATTTTTAATTCCGTATCAGCACTTGTAACACCATCGAGGTTTATATCATGATAAGCCCAATTGCCTTCGTTATATCCGGCAGCTAGCCCAACAACCGATGATACATTCGGTTGCTGGCTGATATCTATGGTCAATGTAGATGACGTTGTTTCATTATTTGCATTGGTGAGCTGTACCGAGACGATAACTTCATCATCATAATTAGCTAACGTCACGTCAACAGATTTAGCAGAAACGTGTGCTGCATTGATTGTAATGCTGGTTTGCACACCATTTATCGTATAAACAAACGTATCGCCAACCGCTACAACTGGCGGTAAGCCTAATTTTATGTTGAGAACGCCAGCCGCTAGCTCCCCCGATGTTAATGTACCATCGTCATTAGCATCATCGGTGAATATAATTGTTGGAGTAAATAGCTCTTCTTTTGTATATACAATATCGTCGACAGTGAATCGTTCAAAATCAATCAACGTGATTATATCATTGGTATGTTGTTCAAAAACAACTACTTGACCTTTCTCGTTTAAAGTAATGGTATCTTGGGTTGAATCAAAACTATAAATGTAAATATCATCACCAGCTCCCGCATCGATAGTAATTTGATCATTTAAATCATCCACCTCAATAGTTGTTAGCTCTCCATTAATAAATGTTATATCAGAACGACCAATGTTGTCATCAAGTACACCCGTAAACTGATAATCACCATCAACTGAATGCAAATATGAGGATGCTCCGTCTAAAGGAGTCTGATCATGATTGACCGTATTTGAACTCTGTAAAGACGCATTTGAATTATCGACTTCTATGGCAGTGATCATCGAATAATATCTATCGGGCAGTGACGACAGGTCGACCGTCCAACTACCATTACTCTGAACAATAGTATCTGGAATATTGTAAATGATCGGATCCCCCTTGCTATCTACAAATATTGCCGCACCAGTTTGTTCAAATTTAATCGTGTTACCAACGACACCGCCAGTGCCATGTAACGTAACAACTGACGTATCGCTAGCGGCTGAATCGTCGGTAATATTTGTAATCAATAATTCGCTGACCACGCTAATACTAAAGGTCTCAGTCGACGTAGAACCATCTACCGAAGTTGCGAGTACTTCAATGTCATGACTGGTGGCTGTTTGGGTACTTAATACGCCAGCTAAACTGACGACGCCAGTAGTCGAATCAATTTGAAATAAGTTACTAGGATTACTACTCAAGCTGTATGTCACCGCATCATCAACATCGATAGCACTAGCGGTAATACCGACTTCAGTGCCGATGGCAGCATTTTTGACAATTCGATTTACTGAATTATTTACATCTGTGAGCTCAGCCACATCATCATTTACCGCGGTAATAGTGATGTTGAACACTTGCTTGCTACTCATACCATCATTATCAAAAACGACTAACGTCACTGTATCAATACCATTGTAATCGGCATCTGGTGTATAGATAACGTTCCCATTGGCTGCAATAGAGACACTGCCGTGACCAGAGGTCGTTTGTGCGTTACTCGCTGCAACATCTATGGTTCCATCAATATCATGTACGTTTGCAATAACGATATTGAGCGCATCTTCGTCAAGGGTTGTAGTTAATGTGTTAATTATTGGTGCATCGTTCGTGCCAATCACATTAAACGTTGCAGTGGCGCTATCAACGCCGTCATAACCATCGCTAATGGTGTAAGCGAAACTCAATTGCTGTACTTCATTGAGTGATAGCTTATCTAATTGCTCATTTGGAACAAATGTTATTTTCCCCGCAATCACCTGGAGACTACCGACAACAATATTATTGTCGTCAGTAATATCTGCCATTGGATTTGTACTAATATCTTGGCCATTAATATGAGTAATACTCAAAGTATCACCGTCGCTATCATAATCATTTGCAAGGACATCTAAAATCAACGAGTCATTTTCGATGACATTATTGCCTATCAATACTTCAACGGTGAGATCGAAGTCCGTACCAGTTGCGTTTAACAGTTTAACATTGCTCCAAAGCGCCGCACTAATTGTCGAACCGCTAGGGTAAGTAACGCCATTCACTGTCAAGGTACCGGTGCTGTAAGTAACTACGTAGGCTGTAATCGTATTATCAGTGTCAGCAGAGACAGTGATATCAAAATCACCAGTACTGCCCTCTTCATAACTCAGTTTTATATTGTCATCACCATCGACAAACACAGCATAAACACTTTGATCCCCATCATCGTCTACCGCAACGTAGGAAAGCGCGTACGAGCCATCATCATCGACGGATAATATGTATACGTTTGTTGCATTTTTAGATGAATTTTCGCCAGTGTGCGATAAAATATCTCCAGCAGCAGTTCCATCACTATGAAATCGTTGACTATAAATATCATAATTAGTACTTTCTACGCCGCCCCACGCAATCACATAGTCGCCATCTGTTCCAACTGCAGTGATAACAGGCGGTACGTGCCCGCCACCGTTAACACCAACATCAAAATTTTGAACAGGAGAATCGCTGGTGCCGTCTGCGTTATAGTGTTTTACAAAAGTTTGCCATTGACCGTTCAATACACCGCGCCACGTAATAACATAATTGCCTTGATCTCCAATATTGACGACTGATGGATAATCATTGGAGCTACTTCCCGCGACTGAAATACTGGCGTAGGAATTTGCAATTAACATATTGTCATCACTATACCTAGCTATTTTTAATACGCTATTCGCTGAGCCAACGACAATATAGCCACCGCTAATTTCAAACACATTGCTTAGTGTTATATTTTGAGATTGATTGGTATTAATGCTGTTATGCTGGCTATCAAACATTGCCATTACCGTCTGCGCGCCGCTCGTCCATGACAATATATAATTACCATTACTTAATTCTGTGATTTCCGGATTGGTGCCACCTGATATATATTGAGTCGCTTGTATATCACCGTTAAGACCAATCTCTTTTCTATAAATACCGCCACCACCATTCTGCCATGCATAAACCATCGTATCATCGATTAATTCAGCCACCAGAGTCGCTTGACGAGCATTTCCTAATGTGATGGTTGCTTCGCTGGTTCCATCAGCATTATATCTTTTGGTATAAGCGGTTACATCTGCTGTTGTACCATTTCCAGCAGTCCAACTAAGCATGTAATCACCAGCGTCATTAAGAGATGTAACAACTGTACCTAGTGTATATTTTGGGCCGTCAACCGAGATAACCTCTCCGACTTTGTTTCCGTCAACATCAAATTTTTGCATCGAAAGGCCATTATGCCACGTCCTATAGTGACTTCCCCAAACAACCACGTATGAACCATCGTTGCCTACTTGGAATATACCCTGCGTCGTTTCATTATGAATGCTAACACCGGTATCTTCTAGTTTAGTTGCAGTGCTTGCCATTCCGCTATAATTTGATTTTGATACTTGGGCATCAATTTTAACCGTGATGTCATCTTGCGCTACTGGATTTTCGTTACTAAACGCCGTGTGTATCGAATTAACATTCGCTTCAATTTTATTGCCAGCAATATCATAACCTTCGGCGTAAATTGTTAATGTCAAATCTTGCGACAAATCATGCCCCGCAACACCGGTAATAGTCCATGAGGAACCATTACTGTCGACACTACCCACATAAGTTGTGCCATTGACGGTTACCTTGACAGTATCTCCCGCAGAGAACTCGCCACTTACCGCACCTGTTAATTCGATTTCCGTGCCATATTCCGATTTATCGATAATATTATTTGTAGTGATCGCATCTACCGTAATCCCCCCTAACCCAGTGTCATCAATAGTGATATTCATCGATTTGCTTGCCATATTACCCACAGCATCTGTACTTATCACTTCGATAATATGAACACCACTGGTTAATGAGGTGGTTGTTACACTATATCTACCATCCGACCCTACCGTAGTCTGCCCAATGACGTTACTACCAACTTTTAAAACAATTGCAGCGCCTACCTCACCAATACCGCTAATGATTGGTGTATGCACTGAGGTAATATTATCACTATTAGATAACCCACTATCGGATACTGCACTAAGATCGATAGTTGGTGTTATCATTTCATCAAGAATAATCACCGCACTGGCTTGAGCGGTAACACTTCCATTCGTTGCACTAACGGTCATATTTATTGTGGTAATGTTGCCAATATCATCCTGCAACGCCCCAAGTCCGGCAATAGTCAGCGAGACATCACCAGTGACAGAATTGATCACGAAGTAACCTTCATCATTACCAGAAATAATAGTATAACTAACGGTATCGCCATCTAAATCTGTTGCGCTAAATCTTGCAACAACGTCGCCAACACTAGCGCCCGTTTCTATGGTTGTACCGCCTTCATTAGCGGTGAATTCAATGCCCTCTTTAACGTCACCAACATTGATAATAAACTCTTTACTGGACGTACTCGTATCACTCGATGTCGCCAACACCGTGATGGTATGGCTCTGCGCCGTCTCAAAATCAAGCGTGCCAATTAACGTCACGACGCCCGTGCCACTGTCAATCGCGAACAAGTTACCGGGGTTGCTACTTAAGGTGTATGACACCGTATCGCCCGCATCGGTTGCCAATGCCGTGATACCCACTTGCGTACCCGCCGCTGCATTCTCTGACACAAGGTTGGTTAATGCATCGCCCGTGATATCGGTATCGGTCACCGCGCCAATAG
>JABSRV010000204.1 GCA_013214905.1 Psychrobium sp.
TTCCGCGCGGCACATAAATTTCTTGTCGGCCACGTGAATTTTTATTTTCTCACCTATTGAAATGTACTCCGGTACCTGAACGACTAGTCCAGTCTCAAAATGAGCAGGTTTAGTGCGCGCACTTGCAGACGCGCCCTTAATAGACGGTGTAGTATCACTAATCACTAATTCAACCCACTGTGGCAAATCAATACCAACAGCATTACCATTGATTTCTAATAATTGCAGCCCTTGTGTATCCTCGGCAATAAACAACAGCTCATCTTCGATATCAGATTTGTTAAACGTGTACTGGCTATAATCTTCGCTGTCCATAAAGATATATTCGTCGCCGTCGATGTATGAAAAATTTACCGCGCGAATATTAAGCTCTAACTGGTTGAGTTTTTCATCGCCCTTAAAGCGTTGTTCAACTTTGCCGCCTGTTTCAATATCCTTAAAACGCATTTTATACAAGGTGGCAGCGCCACGTGCACTTGGATTTTGCACAAAAATGTCTTTAACCAATAATTTCTTACCGTCTAATTCAACGGCCATACCACGTTTTATTTCATTTGCATTTGTCATGTTAGTTCCTTGTGCCCTGCGTTATCACGCAAGACCTTTATTTACTTTTTATTGAGGGCTTAGTTAGTGAGTGCATGCACGAACATAATAATAATGAACAGCGGACATACATAACGAACGTACCAAGGCCAAATTTTCCAAAATAGACTTGAAGAGGCATGCTCATCACCCTTTTTAATTTCACTCAGTGCCTGATCTCTATGCCATACCCAACCAGCAAAGACGCAGAAGAATAGCCCTAAAACAGGTTGGCTATATTGGGTAGTGATCATAATAACCAAACCAAACAACCATTCGAAGTTAAAGACGATGGTCAAACTCATTAAGGTTATCAGCGCGCCAATGATCCAGCTCGCTTTCTTACGCGGTACTTGATAACTTTCAACCACGTAAGCGACAGGAACTTCGAGCAATGAAATGGTTGAGGTTAGTGCGGCCAAAGACATTAACGCGAAAAATGCCAAAGAGACCACCTGTCCCATCGCGCCCATTTGCTCAAATAACGCCGGCAAAACCGTGAAAATCAAAACATCACTGTCTTTAAGATCGCCTTTGGCGTCAAATATTTCAACGCCGTAATGAGCCGCGACGTACATCGCAGGAATAATAAGCAATCCCGCCAAAAATGCCAAACCAACATCAATTACCGTTACCCAAATGCCAACGGTCACAATATTTTCTTTGCTCGACAAGTAAGATCCGTAGATAAGCATGCACCCTACTCCAAGAGATAAAGAGAAGAACGCTTGCCCCATCGCACTAATGATAATGTTGGTTTCAAAAACCAATGAGAAGTCTGGCACCAAATAGTGTTTAAGACCTGTCATGGCGCCGGGCAACGTAAACATATAACAAATGAGCAGCACTAAGATAGCGACTAACGCTGGCATCATGCGCTTCGACCAGCGTTCGATGCCATTACTGACTCCCGCGCTAATAATCATGATCGTTGCCAACATGAAAATAACGGTAAAGGTGATGTTTCTGCTTAACGAAAAATCGGTTAACCATAAACTGGTGTCAATAGCGCCAGTTACTTTGACGATAGGCGCCAAAGAGAACGAAAATAACCAACCGGCAATAATAGCGTAAAAACTTAAAATAACCGCCACGGTCAACAAGCCAGCAATTCCCACCGCTTTACCAGCATTTTTTAGCCATGGTTTCTTCGTTAACATCGGTAACGCAATCACCGCATTTGCTCGCGCATAACGGCCAACAATAAGCTCAGCCATCAACGCAGGATACGCCAAACAAAATGACAAAAACAAATAGATCAACACAAACGCGCCGCCGCCATTGCTGGCCACCTGCGTTGGAAAACCCCATACGTTACCCAAGCCAACAGCTGCACCAGCAGCGGCCATGATAAAACCGAATTTAGATGTAAATTGACCTCTTTGCACACAACACCTTTCTAAATTGATAGCCCAAACATTTGGGATTGCAGCACTTACACTGCGATTTTAATGGTATATCACTGATATTTTCTATATCTATCATAAAGCATCGCCGCTCTTTGCCATCCATGGCACCGCGGCATACCGTTCATCCTGAACATAAAAAAAGGCGGTATAAACCGCCTTTTTTCTACTTTGAATCTAATACCTTATGACGCTGGGTATTGGATATCGCTGTTTTTCTTTAATGACTCGATAAAGGTATTAATTGTGCTACCACGGTTAGCGCGATTCAAACGTTCAGTCACGCTTAGTACTTTTCCGCTGACATCGCTCGCGTCGTTTACGCCAACTAACTTGATGATTGCTTGACCATTACGGGTTGTCACTAACTCGATTGACTTAGCGTCGCTGCTAGGCTTCGCTAGTTTAAACGTTGCTGCAACGATTGCACTATCAAGCGCTTTATCGCTACGCAGAACAGCTAATTTATCAATAACAGTCGCGCCAGTAACGTCAGAACCAGCTTGCCAAGCATCAAAATACTCTTGTGCTTTGTCTTGTGCTAAGTCTTGCGCTTTCTCTTGCTTAAGTGTGGTCACGATTTGCGCTTTAACATCAATAAGTGATTTTACTTCACTTGGATTATGTTGCTTAAGGCGAACAACGATTAAATGATCGCTGTTTATTTCTATAACGTCAGAGTTAATGCCGTCACCCAATACAGCTTCAGAGAACGCAGCATTGATAACGTCAGGGAAATTAACACTTGCTGGCGCGCTAAAACGTGCGAACAAGGCTGTTTCTTTCACGTTAACATCTAGCGCTATCGCTGCTTCATCAAGGTTTTCAGGCACTTCAAAGGCCAAATCCGCTAATTGCTGCTGTAACTCGTAAAATAGCTCTTTCGCTTCATCAACCAATAATTCTTGCTCGATGCTATCTTTTACGTCTGCAAATGCTCGCGTTGTGACCGGCGAAATTTCAGTGGCTTTAATTAAATGAAAACCAAATTCAGTGCGTATAACGTTTGAAGTTTCGTTTAAGACTAAGGCAAAAGCAGCCTCGTCAAACGATGTTTCCATCACACCAGGTTCAACCCAATCTAAATCACCACCATTTTGGGCGCTAAAGCTATCTTGTGATACTTCCTTCGCTAGCTCTGCAAAATCGCTACCGCTATTAATTTTAGCCAATGTTGCTTGTGCTAACGCTTTAGCAGCGGCTTCATCATCGCCAAATTCGATTAAAATGTGAGATAATTTACGACGTTCTGCTGTTTTGTACTGCTCAACGTTTTCGTCATAAGCTGCTTGAACCAACTCAGGAGCAATGGTTACTTTCGCTTTTAAATCACTTACCTTAAGGTCAATGTATTGCAAACTAACCTGCTCGGTCGTCATGAATCGAGTATTGTTTAAATCGTAATAGCTGCTGACTTGCTCATCGATAATCGTAATATCGTCAACAAAATCACTCGCGTTAACTTCAATTAAACGAATGTCGCGAGACTGCTGCTCTAGCTGAGCAATAAGCTGCGCTTCATTTTTTAACGTGAAATCTGTATTTGAAATAGAGCTTACCAATTGGTTTTGGATCATTTCACTACGTACTAATTCACGGTACTGCTCTACGCGGTAACGCGCTCTAGCAATAGCGGCTAAGTATCTGTTGTTGTCAAATTTACCGTCAACGTGGAAAGTTTCATCATCTCTGATAGCTTGTTTGATTTCTTCATCGCCAACACGGATATCCATTTTAGCGGCGGTTTGCTTGATAAGTTCACGTGCAATGAGACGGTCAAGAGCGCCCTTACGTACACCGTTCATGTAGCTTTCGTTGTTAGCAATACTTTGGAACATTTGTCCAAACTGTTGCTCTAAACGTGCGCGATCTCGTTGGAATTCTTGCTCTACTTGAGCCGAAGAAATGGCTTGACCATTAACAATGGCGCTAGCTACGTCGCTACTACCACCTAAATAACCGCCAATACCAGCTAGGGCAAATGAAAGGATTACAACACCAAGGATTGTTTTAGCCACAACACCTTGAGATCCGTCCCGAATTTTTTCTAACATCAGAGCCTCTTTACTTATCTGTCTAACTTATACCAGCGGTATATTAGATCTAAAAATTTTGCACATAATAGCAGTAAAGCCATAGGCGATCTAGCCATTAAATAACCCTGCAACTCATGAAAGTGCCTAGGGTGCAACCAATCGCTATTTTGTTTTATTAAAACAAAAAAAAAGCGCATCTAAGATGCGCATTTCATTTGGTAACAGGATAAAACTAGTTCTGTTACCTGACTTCCGGTGCGACAGACGGCTGGCTCTATTGGAGCTATATCCGAATACTGCCACTCCTCAATTGGGTAAACTAAGCTTGGTTTACTGAATCTTTAAGTGCTTTACCAGCTTTAAATGCTGGAACGTTTGCCGCTGCAATTTGGATTTCCGCGCCCGTTTGTGGGTTACGGCCAGTACGAGCTGAACGTTGACGTACTTCAAATGTACCGAAACCAACTAAAGAAACTTTATCGTCTTCTTGAAGTGCTTCAGTTACAGTTGCGATAAACGCATCTAGTGCACGGCCAGCGTTGGCTTTAGAAAGATCAGCGCCTTCAGCGATTTTATCGATTAATTGTGACTTATTCATGTCATCCCCTTCAGTTTTTCTTATTACAACAGCCTAACTTCCTGAGCTGTTTTATTGTTTTTGACAAATATGGAAACATTTCCAGATTGCCTACTATTTTTACATTATAAAAATGTTAACTTCCTGTAACAGGTTAGCGCTACCTCGCGCCACCACTGCATCAGAGCAGCTCAACGATAGCTAGGCTAACACAGTTTTTAAGATTTAAAACTACTTTTTTCAATTATTTTTCAGTTTTTTTAGCTATTTTTGTAATTTCTGTACTTTTCTCTACATTTTCGACACAAAATCCTTGTGGATCATGCTCTAACGCAAGTTTTAGTACTTCGTCAATCCATCGAACCGGATAAATTTCTAGGTCGCCAATCACGTTTTCTGGAATATCAGCTAGGTCTCTTTCATTTTCATGCGGAATTAATATACGTTTGACGCCACCACGATGTGCCGCTAGTAATTTTTCTTTCAAGCCGCCAATGGGCAGGACTTCACCACGCAAGGTTATTTCACCGGTCATTGCCACGTCACCACGTACAGGGTTACCCGTTAAGCTTGATACTAACGCGGTGCACATTGCAATGCCGGCACTAGGACCATCTTTAGGCGTTGCGCCCTCAGGCACGTGAACGTGAATATCGCGTTTCTCGTAAAAATCACTGTTAATGCGTAGTTTATCGGCGCGAGAACGCACCACGGTCATTGCTGCTTGAATAGATTCCTGCATCACGTCACCTAATGAGCCGGTATAGGTTAACTTCCCCTTACCGAGCACTGAGGCCGTTTCAATCGTTAGTAGCTCACCACCCACTTCGGTCCAGGCTAATCCCGTTACTTGACCAATCTGGTTATTGCCCATGGCTTTGCCATAATCAAAACGTTGTACGCCAAGATAATCGTTAAGGTTGTCATTATTGATAATGACTTTTCCAGTGACCTCTTTAAGCAGAATTTTCTTGACTGCTTTACGACATAACTTGGATATTTCTCGCTCTAATGATCGTACACCCGCTTCGCGTGTGTAATAACGAATAATGCCCATTAACGCACTATCTTCGATACTGATCTCATTTTCCTTAAGACCATTACGTTCAATTTGTTTTTGCAACAGATGCTGTTTAGCAATGTTAAGTTTTTCATCTTCGGTATATCCTGACAGACGAATAACTTCCATGCGATCAAGCAATGGGCCAGGAATATTCATTGAGTTAGATGTCGCCACAAACATCACATCAGACAAATCGTAATCGACTTCAAGATAGTGATCATTGAAGCTATTATTTTGTTCAGGATCTAATACTTCTAACAATGCAGACGCTGGGTCGCCGCGCATATCTGAGCTCATTTTGTCAATTTCATCAAGCAAAAACAGTGGGTTTTTGACCCCTACTTTCGCCATTTTCTGAATCAATTTACCCGGCATTGAACCAATGTAGGTACGGCGATGACCGCGTATTTCAGCTTCATCTCGAACGCCGCCTAGTGCCATACGTACGTATTCGCGTCCGGTAGCTTTAGCGATTGATTGTCCCAATGATGTTTTACCAACTCCAGGAGGACCGACCAAACACAAGATTGGTCCTTTTAATTGACGTACCCGTGATTGCACCGCTAGATATTCAAGAATGCGTTCTTTGACTTT
>JABSRV010000205.1 GCA_013214905.1 Psychrobium sp.
GCGCCGTCACCAATCATGCGCCACATGTGATATCCGCTGCCACAGCCAACGTCCAAAATAGTGCGGTTATGCAATGGGGTGATGTGCTGGCGTAAACGCTCCCACTTCCAGTCGCTGCGCCATTCCGTATCGATATGAATGTCGTGCACAAAGAACGGACCTTTGCGCCATGGGCTAAAAATACCTAACAATGATTGAAGTTTCTTTAGCTCACCTGCATCAACTTCTTCTGTTGATTTGATGGTCACTGAGTCGACAAAATCTATTTGGTCTGCGTTGATGTTTGGTAATTTATCAATGCATTTTTGCCATTTAACAAATTGACCATGTTGGCGGTCACGCTGCCATTGTGCCAACTGGGCTGGTAGTGTTTCTAGCCAATGACTGAGTTCGTTTTTGGCAATTAATTGGTAAAAATTGGTAAAGTCGATCATGGGTCTTCCTAAATCATTGTTTAAAGCTAAATTCGGCGGTTGGGCGTGGTTTACCTGCTGAATTTAGGTTTTAATGGCGATCATTGAGCTGAAGTTAAAACACTGAAACCACAATTCACTGGTGCCAAACCCTGCATTTTCAAATCGTTGTCGATGAATGTCTAGGGTGTCGGTTAACATGACGTTTTCAAGCGCTGTGCGTTTTTGACTAATCTCTAATTCGCTATAACCATTGGCTCGTTTAAAATCGTGATGTAAGTCCGTTAACAATTGCTGCGCGGTTTCGTTTTCAAAACGCAGTTTCTCAGACACTAATAATATGCCACCGGGTTTTAGTCCCCTATAAATATTACTGATCAGCGTTTGTCTGTCTTGCGGGTCAATAAACTGCAAGGTGAAATTCAAAATAACCACGCTGGCGTTAGTGATATCTATTTGCTGTATGTCACCGCAAACAACCTCAACCTCGGTATTACTTTTAAACGCGTTAATGTGTAACTGACAACGTTCAATCATCGCGCTAGAGTTATCAACCGCGATAATTTTACAGTTCGAACGACTAACGTTACGGCGCATTTCAATGGTGGCAGCGCCAAGGCTGCAACCGAGATCGTAAAGATTTGAATCGTCTTGGGCAAAGCGCTTAGTCAACATGCCAATGGCCGTAATAATATTGCTATAACCAGGTACAGATCGCTTGATCATGTCTGGAAAGACTTCGGCCACTTGTTGATCAAATTGAAAATCGCCCAGTTTATTAACAGGCGCGGCGAAAATGTTATCGGTTTGTTTGCTCATGATGTGTGACATTGGCTAAAACGTGCATTTTAACCCAGCAATTGCCGTCTGTCTCTTAGTAATTCCAGGTAAGATTACGTATGCTTAATAAATGAGCCTTAACATTTTTTCTGCCATGCCTACTATATTATTTAGTTGGACCCAAGGCATGGTTAAGTTTTTTGATGATTCAATGAGCCGATTTTACCCGTTGGTGTTTTGTGCCGTCATTTATCGTTGTGACCAGTGGATCTGTCGCTGGTCACAGTGGTGATTACGTTAAGCCTTGGTGGCTAGGCTAATACGCTGACTAATTAATTGCAGCGATTCATCGGTGAGCAGATCTAATGCTGGCATCGGTTTGGCGAAATAATAGCCTTGCATGTGGCTACAGCCGAGCTGCTTCAAAATGGCGACCTGATTAAGCTCTTCGACACCTTCTACCACGCAGTAGCTATCGATGTTGTGTGCTAAATTAGCAATAGTTTGCACGATTGCTCTGCTGGTCTTGTCACTTGTAATTTTTTGAACAAAGCACTGATCAATTTTGATAACGTCAATTGGAAATTGATTGATGTAGGTGAGCGACGAATAGCCGGTGCCAAAGTCGTCCAAGAACAGTCTAAAGCCAGCGTCTTTCAAACGATTTAATTGTTTTTTTGCATTCTCTGTATCATCGATTAAAACCCCCTCAGTTATCTCTAGTCTAATATGATCAGAGGCGATTTCTGCTTTCTCCAAGATAGACAATAAGCATTCAACGATGTTTGGCTGCGTGATATGTAATGCCGATAAATTTATCGATAAATAATGGTCATCGACCAGCCAAGATTCCAGTTCGCTTAGCGCCTTTTCTAAGGCCAACTCGGTGATTTTAACAATTTGGCCAATACTTTCAGCCAAGGGAATAAATACATTCGGTGAGATCATTTTATCGTGATTGAACCAGCGTAATAACAGCTCAACCCCGACCATTTTTCTCCTGGTCAAATCGACGATGGGTTGATAGTAATTCGTTAATGTGTTTGCTTCAACGGCTTGAATAAATTCATTTTCTATTAACACTCGCTGCTTGATCTGAGTATTCATCTCATCGGTAAAAAATCGATAACCATTGCGACCTCGCTCTTTGGCATGCAGCATCGCAATATCAGCATTTTGCATTAACTCTTCGCTGTCCGCTGAATCTAAAGGATAGAACGCGATACCAATTGAAGCACTAATATGAATTTTTTGTTGTTCTATCTGATAGGATTCAGAGAGTCTTTTCGTTAATAAATCAGCGTAGCGGCTGGCTTGTTCTGGTTGTGAGATATCCTCCAATAAAATAATAAACTCATCACCACTCTGGCGACCAACGCTATGTTGCTCACCCACCACTTCATTCATCCTGTTGGCCACTTCGACAAGTAAGCGATCGCCCACAGCATGACCGTGAATATCGTTTACTTGCTTAAACCGGTCTAAATCGATGAACAGTAGGGCAATTGAGTTATCTTTTACGTGTAAGATCGCCTGCTCAATTCGATCTCGAATTAATGTTCTGTTGGCCAAGTGGGTTAGCGGGTCGAAATTGGCCAGATACTTTAATTTATTCTCCACTTTCTTTTGTTCACTTAAATCTGAGATAACAATGACGTAATTGTTGATAACGCTTTCGCCGATGGCCGAAATTGAGACCAAAACAGGAATATCAAAACCATCAGCCCCTCGCACAATGTCTTCGCTAATCAGCTTCTGATCGATGCTTAGCGCCCTCATATCCTTCATGTATCGGGCTAATTTCCGTTTGCTAAATACTTGGTCTAGGCTTTGATTGTTCAGTGGTTCTCCGTCGGTAAGTAAGCACTTGTTAAAGGCGGCATTGGAGGTAACTGGCGCGAATGTATGGTCTAAAATTAGCAGCCACTCATTCATTTTCCTTAGTGCTTGGCCGTAAAGCTGCGCCTGCATATCTCTCGCTTTAGTGACATTGATATTGGTGTATGTACCGGTAAATATTTGATGTTGTGAGTTGTTTTTGATGGGTGATACATTGCCTAAATCTCGGTACCATATCCAGTCCCCCTGCTTATCTATAACGCGATAGGTAACATCCCAATGTCGTATTTCTCCAGTCATAAATTTATGCCACAGTCGGCTGAGTTCTTTCGTATCTGCTGGGTGTATATATTCATAATATAACGACAGTGTGCAGTTATCAGGTAAATCATACCCTAATTCTGTGAGTCGGCTTTGTTTAATAAATCCGTTTTTTTGGTTAAACGACCAAACACCACTGTTGCTCGCCGCTAGCGCTAAATCGGCTCTTTGTTTAGCACTTAATACCTGTTCGTGAGCTTGTTGAACTATGGCGTTCTGACGGGAGCGCCGTAGATACAAAAGCGCCAATAAAGAGGCAATGATTAAGGTGTAAACCAGATAAGACATTGGCGAAAAATAAGGATTATACTTGACTGAAAATTTAAATTTAGTCAGTTCAGCCATGTCATTATGACGTGCTGATTTTACTCGTACACTAAACTCGTAATTGCCTGGTGATAGCTTAGTGAACTCAATTGAATTCTTTTTGTAATTATCATAAAAAACATAGTTTTTACCCTTCAGTTCGATCTGGTAAGTGACTTGTTGTTGCATTGCAAAATTAAAATTTGAAAATTTAAAACGAATACCATAATCATCATAATTAAGGGTAAATGGTTTATTCACTAATTGGTGAAATGGATAGACACGTGCTCGAGAGGCGACCGCTACCGACAAAATTTTAGCGTGCAAGGGAGGTCTAAGGTCACGATCTATTTTCTGTGGGTCAAAAAAAATCAGTCCTCCTGCTGAATTAAAAGCCAGTTTACCGTTACTTAAGGTGCTGGCATTTTCAAAGACCTCATTACTTATTAATCCTTGGCGGGTTGAATAGTGAGTTAAATTTTTATTCACTCTGTTATATTTAGATAGCCCCGCTTGAGAGCTAATCCAGATCTCACCAGATTGACTTGCATTAATGCCGTGGACTCGTAAATCAGCTAGTCCTTGAGCCTTCTTTATCTCTCCCTGTACACGATATTGCGCGTCTAACTCCACCACGCCATAGCCATTTATCGCAAGCCATATATGGCCGTCTTGAGTGCGGTGCCAGTCACTGACGTATTTATAATCATTGATATGAAAATCTTCAATTTGATAGATCGTACGATAAGTTTTCTCTACATAGTTATAGTCGATTAAGCCCCCCGTAGTGGCCAATAATATATGGTTTCCATTGATGAAACCGGGTAGAAATGTCGCTGAGCCTTCCGGCTTAAATTCCTTATTGAGTACTAACAATGACTCTAGCGTATTATTTGCTACATTCAGCATGAAGTGACCCTCGGCGCCAATATAGACAAATGTTGTCGGTGAGACCTGTTGCATGCCAAATGGGTTTGACTGCGAAAATTGACTATTGGTTTTGGCGGTGAGTGTGCTGGGGATAATTTGCTCAGTTCTCGGGTCAAACAGCGATAAACCATCGCCATGCCACAACCATATGTTGCCATTTTCTTGCGGGAATAAGCTATAAATGGTGTGCTTACCATGCATCGCATTATTATCATCACTCACGAACAATGCTTTACTGGTATTTAGCTTGGAGTCGATCTTGTTTAAACCGTTTTCGGTGGCAATCCAAAATAGACCTGGGGTTGGCTCGAAATAATCGTAAACCGTAGAGTGTGAAAGTTGAAGTGGGGAGATTCGACTATAGCTAGAAAAGTCTCTAACTTTGGGGTTAAAGGTAAACACTCCCTGAAATTGTGAAGCGAGCCAAATTAATCCGCTGTTATCGATAAAGATCGACCGGATACTGTCATTGGTGACTAGCGGGTTAATATCAGAGAACTTAGCGATCGAAATCGTTTTTTTAGTTTTCAAATTAAGTAAATACAACCCTTTTGGGGTCGCGATGAAATATTCTTCATTATATTTAACTAATCCCCAAATGTTCAGTTCAGGCTCCAAAAGTTGGGTTGCTTGCTGTGTTTTGGGATCAAAGAGATATAGACCATTAACCGTGCCGACGAGCAGGCCAAGTGTTTTATGCCAGAGCAGGGTCTTCACATTATTATTATCTAGGTTTTTTGGCACGCCTTGTGGTAAATGTGGCACGTGCTTAATCTTATTATTTTCCATATTAAATAGCTTAAGACCATTAGATGTCGCCAAATAGATATATTCATCCTGGGCCGTTAGCGCCCGAATAAACGTTGTATCGTTGGCCAATGAATATCGAACGGTCATGGTGTTTGTTTTAAGGTGATAGCTGACCAGATGTTGCCCAATAGCGAACCACAGTGAGTCGTTTAGCTCAATGGAATATTCAATGGACATGACGCTCTTACTCAGCTGCGGTAACTTGCCAGAAAATATCTGTCTTGATTGTAACGTTTCGGGGTCTAGCAGGTAGGTGCCATTAAAGGAAGTACTGATGAGCAATTGACCATCACTTAGTGCAGACATATAAATAATGCCATCGGATGCGAAGCTATTGTCTGGTCCTGGTATTTGCTCAAAGCTGTAGCCATCAAAACGATTCAACCCAAAATCAGTTGCTATCCAGATATAACCGAATTCATCTTGGATAGTCTGATTGACAACACTTTGAGACAGTCCATCCTCTACGGAGTAGTTGTTGAGATATCGACTAAACTCTGCCGCGTTTACGTTAACATTGAGCGTAGAAATAAAAAGAATAACCATCATTGAAAAGTATTTAATAGGAGCCATATAAATCGCTTTAATTTATGCTTGATATTCTAAAAAATTATAGACTAATAATGAACTTAAGACAATAAGAGGGCTGGCTTCACGGCCAGATAATTAACTTTCCATTTTTGGTCAAAGTGTGATCAATTGGCTCTGTTCATGATTACTGTTATTACTTGCAAACCTGTATAGTGATTTAGTGAAAATTACTCGTTATGTCATGCGGCACAAGGCTTATCATTGATTTAAATTAATAGGACCCTTATGTTATACAGCAGTGTCGATAAAATAGACTCCTT
>JABSRV010000206.1 GCA_013214905.1 Psychrobium sp.
ATCGCACCCATTGGGGCATTAACTTATTCACCAATTACACGCCGCAGTTAGCGGTAGGTGTTGAATTTGGTAACTTTGAATTGGGTGAGCAAGACGTTTCGTCAAATTATGCTCAGTTATCGGCTAAGTACTCTTTTTGACCACTATTTCTTAATAGATAAAACGCTTATTCGTTAAAATAGTGACCATTAACAATGCCAGTGAGATGATTCTTCTGGCATTTCTTTAATTTTGGGGTTGTTGAATTTGTATAATCTGGTAATAATTAGATGACCTAATATTACTAGTATTTGCAGAAAAGGAAGTTTGCCCATGTCTAATGAAAAATATCGTTTAATAACCCGCAGTGATTTTGATGGCCTTGTATGTGCCGTGTTGTTACAACATCTAGAATTAGTAGACGATATACTATTTGTGCACCCTAAAGACATGCAGGATGGTAAAATTGCCTGCAACGAACGAGACATCACCACTAATCTACCCTATGTACCAGGCGTTCATTTATCGTTTGATCATCATCATTCAGAAACAAAAAGAAATGAGTCAAATATTGATAACCATATTATTGACCCTGACGCGCCTTCGGCAGCGCGGGTCGTTTGGATGCACTATGGCAGTGACAAATTCCCAGTATCATGGATAGACATGATTAGCGCGGTTGATAAGGGGGATTCTGCGCAATTTAGTTTAAATGAAGTCTTGGCACCGACCGGTTGGGACTTGTTAAACTTCATCATGGACGCGCGTACTGGTTTAGGCCGATTCAGAGATTTCCGTATCCCTAATTATCAGTTGATGATGGAACTTATCGCTATGTGCAAAACCTCAAGCATTGAAGAAATTATGCTGAACGAGGACGTTATTGAACGCGTTGAATTGTATGTCGAGCAACAGCAGTTATTTAGTGAGCAAGTGGATCGTTGTAGCGAGCAGCAGGGTAACTTGGTGGTCTTGGATTTACGTGATGAAGAGATTATTTATGCGGGTAACCGCTTTATTATCTATGCACTGTTTCCTGAATGTAATATATCAATTCATGTAATGTGGGGCTTTAAACGCCAAAACATTGTGTTTGCTACTGGAAAATCTATTTTTGATCGTTCGTCAAATACTAATGTTGGAGAGCTCATGTTGCAATACAATGGCGGCGGCCATCATGCGGCTGGCACCTGTCAAATTGACGTTGGTAAAGCGAGTAGGGTGCTGAAAGAATTAATAACGACGATAAATAACGATGGTTAAACATGTAAATTAATTGGTTAGTTCGTCGAATCTAGGGTACTAACCTTTAAATTTGCATTAAAACTAATCAGACAACAAGCCATTGCGAAAAAGCGTGAGCTATCGCAATGGATTTTGTTGCTTTTAGGCGGCTTTTTCTATCAATTATAATTTCACTCACATATAATCTTTCGTCATTGTAATAGGTTAGTTTTGTTAACCAGTAAACGAATTAAGTGAAATTTATGGATCCATCATCTTTAGCGACAATTAGAGCCAGTATTAAAGCCGTACCAGATTACCCTAAGCCAGGTATTTTATTTCAAGATATCACTACTTTATTAGCTGATCCCCACGCCTTTGCACTAACAATTGAATTGTTGTGTAAGCAATATGAAAACCAAGGCATTACCAAAATCGTTGGTACAGAAGCTCGCGGCTTTATTTTTGGCGCGCCTTTGGCTGTCGCATTAGGTGTTGGTTTTGTTCCAGCACGCAAGCCGGGCAAACTTCCACGTGCGACTATATCGCAAGATTACGTACTAGAATACGGTACTGATACACTGCAAATTCATCAAGATGCGTTAGACAAAAGCGACAAAGTACTTATCGTTGATGACTTATTGGCAACGGGTGGCACTGTAGAGGCCACTGTTAAACTAATACGTCAAGTTGGCGCTAGTGTCAGTGATGCGGCGTTTGTTATCTCATTGCCTGATGTAGGCGGTGAAACGCGTTTAGAAGCGATGGGTATTAAGCTAACTACCCTGCTTAAATACAAAGATTAATTTGTTTACAGTCAATAATTATATCCAGCGGTAGGTTTATGTCATACCAAGTATTAGCCCGAAAGTGGCGCCCAAACAGTTTTGAACAAGTGGTTGGTCAGCAGCATGTATTGCAAGCGCTGATTAATGCCTTAGAAACACAGCGTTTACATCACGCTTATTTGTTTAGCGGCACCCGTGGTGTTGGTAAAACGTCTATCGCCCGTTTATTGGCTAAAGCACTTAATTGTGAAGTAGGGGTGTCTGCGACCCCTTGTGGTCAGTGTCAAAGCTGTCAAGAAATAGAGCAGGGCAACTTTATCGACCTAATCGAGATTGATGCGGCGTCTAAAACGAAAGTGGAAGATACCCGTGAAATCCTTGATAACGTGCAATACAAACCCACGCGAGCTCGTTACAAAGTTTATCTAATTGATGAAGTACATATGCTATCGCGCAGTAGTTTTAATGCGTTGCTTAAGACATTAGAAGAGCCGCCAGAGCACGTTAAGTTTTTATTCGCGACCACTGAAACCCAAAAACTACCCGTCACCATTTTATCCCGTTGCTTGCAGTTTAATCTTAAAGCACTGGCGCCGCCGCAAATTATAGGTCAGCTTGATAAAATTCTACAGGCGGAAAAAGTTGAATTTGATCAACCTTCATTAGCGATGTTAGCTAATGCGGCTGATGGCAGTATGCGTGACGCGCTGAGTTTAACCGATCAAGCCATTTCGCATGGCAGCGGCGTTTTACAAGAAACAGTCGTTGCGCAAATGTTGGGCACCTTAGATAGCCAATACAGCTTACGTTTGCTTAATTTAGCCAGCAATAATAAGGCGACCGAGCTATTTGAACTGGTAGAGAAAATAGCCGAGTTTGGCCCTGACTATGATCAATTGCTCAAGCAAATGATCCTCGATGTGCACCATGCATCAATGGCTAAAATCGTTAAGGGTGCGGCTAGATTAGCAACACAAAGTAAAGAATTGTGGCAGTTCTCTAAACAGACAGACGCCGAGTTATTGCAATTGTACTATTCAATTTTATTGCAGGGGCGCAAAGAGCTTGAATGGGCGAGTGATCAAAAGTCTGGCTTTGAAATGGCGCTATTACGCATTTTAGCGTTCTTACCTGGGGTTAAAGCTTCGATGCCCGATGATAGTGCGCCCAACGTCGCCGCTCCCCAAGATGAGACCGACGACGAATCGTCAGACAAAACCTTAACAGGATTGATGGCGCAACAGCAAAATTTACAGCAGCAGGCTAGTGAGTTAACACCGCAAAAAAAAACGCTAAATATTGAGTCAAAACAACACACGGCAATGATTGCTGCGCCAGTTACTCAAAATAATTCAAATATGAATATTAACGACGTTTCGCCTACCGTCAACAGCGTTGCGGCGCCAATTGAAGCGGAGCCGCTAACCGAAGCGTTGATCGTAGAGCAAACACAAGTGGCTCCATTGAGTGATTCAAATAATCCGCCGCAAAGCGCCTTTAGCGATGACGAATTAATGAATATGTCGATGGCAGAATCTGCTGACGAGCAATCCTATGACGCTTATGATAATTCGGCTGATGATCTCACGCCGTCTGCACCAGTAAATAATTTAAATCCAATGGCTACGTCATCAGTATTGCAGCCAACATTCACTGTAAAACCTGCACTTAACAGTCGTAGCGATAACGCTCCAAGCAGTGGTATTAACGATTTTTTAAAAGCCAGAAAATCGTTGAGAGACAAAAGTAAAGAGAATGCCGAGAAAGACGGCTCTACGAAAGAAAGTACTTCAAAAGACAGCATTGATAAAAAGGGGACTAAAGTAAAAAAGCCTCCAGCAGCGGTGGCAAAACACCATAGCCCACATTCGGCTACACCAACACCGCTGCGTCAATCTCCTGTCATGTCAAATGAGCTAACGCTAGATACTCCAGCGGAGGCTACATTAGCTATTAGTGATGATAAAAGGGATGTCCCTGTCATCAACCCGTTTAAATTTGCGGTTAAGAAAAGTAGCGCGCCACAAAATGCAGTGACTGTTGATAGCGATAAATCAGTCGCGCTTGTCGATGATCCTGCCACGCTACTGGCCCCTAATACGTTAGACGAATGGAGCATATTAATCGATGAAATGGCGCTTGGCGGTAGGCTTCGTCAACTCGCTATACATTCTAGTTATCAGATTGATGATAAAAATGTACTGCTAACCTTAGCGCAAGCGCATCGTCATTTAAACGCAGATTCGGCCGTGGCGACACTGCAAAAAAATCTGTCGTTGGTATTAAATATACCGATCGAAATAACGGTTGAGCTTGGCAGTACCGATCAAAAGACACCGTTTGAGATCTCAAGTGAATTGCATGTTTTGCGTTTGCAGTTAGCACAACAATGCATTGAAACGGATAAGAATGTCCTATTGTTTCAACAACAATTTGCTGCAACCATAGAGCAACCTAGTATTAAATATCGCACCATTAAGGCGATAAATTAAAGTCTTTGTCTATGACGATAGAGCGGGTAAAATAGGCGATATTGCACATCAGCGTTGCATGTTAGGCAGCGTCATTTAAATTATTAGAAATAAGAAGAGAGACAATATGTTTGGTAAAGGCGGAATGGGCAACTTAATGAAACAAGCCCAAAAAATGCAAGACGACATGGCAAAAGCACAACAAGATATTGCTAAGTTAGAAGTTGTTGGCGAATCTGGCGCTGGTTTAGTTAAGATTACGATGAACGGCGCTCATAATGTTCGATTGGTTGAGATCGATCCTGCATTAATGGAAGACGATAAAGATATGTTAGAAGACTTAATTGCTGCAGCAATTAACGATGCAGCACGTCGTGTTGAAGAAACCACAAAAACAGAAATGGCTAAAGTTACTGGCGGTATGCAATTACCTCCAGGCATGAAAATGCCTTTCTAGCGGTGACGTGATGACAAAACAAATGGTTTATTCTCATTTGTTTTGTCATCAAAATTAAGAGCGCCTTTCCCCCCTAAAAAAATCGACTGTGTAACATCGAGTCCTTCGAAAATTTAACACAAAATCATTATTCCCGAGACATTGCCGTTGAATATCTAAAATATTGTTCCAGGATTTCAGTTAGATCCGTCATTCCGCACCAGTTTTAGTAATAAATCGATTGGTATGTTGAGCCTAAACAATCAATGATGGTGCAGTTCCTCTCTTTCACATTCAGTACCAATTTTTTGTTTCCCTCTATCATTTACAAATACTTTGCTGGATTGCCTTTTTACCGTCAATGTAGCATTCAAAAGTTGCTCGGCGTTAAAATTAGCGCCTCAACGGTATTCGACCAAGTTGAATTAGTATGTAATGATATTTATCCCGTGTATCAAGCACTGTTTAATTTGGCGGCGAATGGCGAGCATTACTACCTTGATGACACAACTAATCATATTTTAGACGCCAAACCGATTGAAAAACCGGTGCGTACCAGCGACAAAATGAGGTTACGCAGTGGTGTTTACACCTCGGGCATCATCGCAACGACAAAAGATAATCGCGCCATCGTGCTGTTCGAAATCAATATCGGTCACGCAGGTGAGTTCATCGACAGCATATTTCACAAACGCAGTAAAGGACACGCCAATTATCATGAACGATGCACTCACCAGCAACCGCCCATCACGGTGCGATGCCACGTTGTCCTTATGTAACAGCCATGCCAGACGTCAATTTGTTGATGTTATTTCGCATTTTCCAGAAGAAGTAGAATATATCCTGACGCAGTACGGTAAATTTTGGAAAACGACGCCATCAGTAAAGACGAAAACCACACGACAGCACAACGCCTTACTTACCACTGCGACATATCACTGCCGATAATGAGTGAAATAAAAGCGTGGGACGAGGACAAATTAGCCACGGGCGACATTGAAGAAAATAGCAGTTTAGGCAAAGCGGTTAAATATTTTATCAAGCATTATGATGGGCTCACCCATTTTGCCGCACTCAAGGCGCAAAAATTGACAACAACCGAATTGAAGCGATGCTTCAAAATCGTGGTGCGCGATAGAAAAAATACGATGTTCAAGAAAACCTTATTCGGCGCGAATATAGGTGATGTGATTACGGCGATGATTGGGACGGGAAATGAGGCAGTTTGATTATTTCACCACATTGCAACGAGAGGCCACACAAGTAAAAGCCAATCCAGAAAACTACCTACCTTGGAATTATCT
>JABSRV010000207.1 GCA_013214905.1 Psychrobium sp.
ATGGGTCGGTCAAAATTTCTTGATAACCAGTCATTGACGTATTAAATACTACTTCACCAACTGAATGACCTTCAGCTCCGATAGATGTTCCACGAAAGATAGAACCATCTTCAAGCACTAATAGAGCGGATTTACTCAAAGCAACCTCCAAAAGACAATAAAAACATCAACTTAAATCGACGTTTTAAATTTAGCTAAACAGCCTCGCTTACTCAGTAAGGCCAAATTGAGCGTAGTATATTACAAGCACCTTTTGAAGTCTATTACATTGTATAAAACAAACGTCTAACATCATTTGTCGCAACTAAGCACTATATAGTTAAAGATAAGATACATAAAAACCTAGATGCGGGCGAGATAAAAACTTTCAATGTAAATATTAAACACTAATTAACAATACGTTACATAACCATAAACCACCTAACTAGCCAGTCGGTAGCTATCAAGCCCAAACTCACAATCTTCTTAAACAATAGCGTTTTACAGTCTGTTTACGTAAAAATAGTTCATTTTATTTGGTTGGCGTAAAATATATTATTGGCTAGGCGAAGCTCATCAAAAATAAACGCCTAAAAACCATGATAACACCAACTTTAACGCACCTAACCGACTGTAGCCACCCAAACAAACACACACAACATAATCAAACTTATAACATTATAATACAAATAGTTATGAATTACATACCAATCGAAATATGACAAAATAGACGGGAAAAACACCAATATGACCGTGTAAAACTAGCCACACAAAACACCAGTCAACGGTGTGACGTACGTCACTAAATTTTATTTTCAGGTATAAAAAAATCCGCAACGGTATGCACCGTTGCGGATTCTAAGATTAAACGCCTAGTGGCGTTTAATAGCAATTCAAGTAATTAGCTGATAATTTCTAATAGCTCTACTTCAAATACTAACGCGGTAAATGGTGCAATGCTACCGCCCGCGCCTTGTTCGCCGTATGCTAAATCATGTGGAATATGTAGCTTGTATTTAGAACCAACGTTCATTAGTTGTAATGCTTCAGTCCAACCTTTGATGACGCCACCTACTGGGAATTCAGCAGGTTGACCGCGTTCAACTGAGCTGTCAAACACGCTACCGTCAATTAGTGTACCGTGGTAATGAACACGAACAGTTGATTCTGCCGTTGGCTTTTCGCCATCGCCTTGGGTGATAACTTCAAACTGCAAGCCAGACTCAATAACAGTCACGCCATCACGCTTTGCATTTTCAACTAAGTAAGCTTCGCCTTCGCCAGCCATTAGCTTTGCTTTATCAGCAGCAGCGGCTTGCATACGCTCGTTGATGTCTTTAAATGCAGCATTCATGTCATCCATGTTTACTTGACTATCAATCTTGTTAAATGCATCGCTAAGACCTTGCTGAACAGCAGATATATCAATGCCGTCAAAAGGATTGGCAGCAAGTTGCTCGCCCATGTTGCGGCCTACGCCATAGCTGGCACGTTGTTCAATAGATGTATATTCAGACATTTTAATCTCTTTATAATAATGTTTAATTTAATGGTGTCGTTAATAGACACTGCATTAAGGGGTATTACAAACTACACTTTGGGTTATTACCCGATGATATAGCTTGCGTATATAATTGTTGGGCTTTTGCCATACCGTCATTTAAGTCACTAATACGTGTTGAGTTTGACGGATGCGTTGACATAAATTCCATGGGTTGGTTACCGCCAGATGCCTCGCCCATAGCTTGCCATAAACTCACACTAGCCTCTGGCTTAAAACCCGCTTTAGCCATTAGCTCTAAGCCCATTTCATCTGACTCGCTTTCTTGTTTACGGCCAAATGGTAATGCAATGCCATATTGAGCACCAAGTCCAAGGCCTTGCATCACAAGATCCTTGTTAGCCATGCCGGCAAGATCAATCGCTCCGCCAGCCATTTCCATACCCATGTTGGTTAATTTACTACGTGACAGACGCTCATTTGAATGTTCCGCTAACACATGTCCAATTTCATGACCAATAACAGCGGCCAATTGATCCGGCGTTTTTGCCACGCCCATTAGCCCTGTATAAACACCTATATGACCACCAGGCAAAGCAAATGCATTGATTTGCGGTGAATCAAAAACCACCACTTCCCAATTGTTAATACCGTATGAAGAATCAACATGCTTGGTGATAGCGCTCGCAATACAGCCTACGTAATTATTAATGCGGGAATCAGTAACAATCTTCTCGGATTTTTTCATTTCTGCAAATGATTGACCACCAAGTGCACTCATATCATCACTTGAATACAGCAATGCTTGAAAGCGCCCGGTCGGACTTTTAGTCATTTGACAGCCCGCTATTAATGTTAACGTAGCAACCGCCAAAATCGATTTTATCATTACCTTATTCATCACATAATCCTTCAATGTTAAGCACACCCCAATCGTTAAATGAGGCGTGAATTTATAATTAGCCGTTTAAATCATTAAAAAAGTTTTTTACACCGTCAAAAAAACCTTGTTCTTTTGGTTTATGACCTTTAGAAGACCCACTAACCGCCGCATCAAATTCTTTTAACAATTTACGTTGGTGCTCTGTTAGTTTTACTGGCGTTTCAATAACCACTTTACAGATTAGATCACCCGTCGAATGGCTGCGTACAGACTTTACGCCTTTACCACGTAAACGGAACATGCGACCACTTTGTGTTTCACTGCTCACTTTTAGCTTTACTTTGCCATCTAGTGTTGGCACTTCAATGTCACCACCTAACGCGGCGTCAGCAAAACTAATGGGTACTTCGCAATATAGATTATTGCCGTCACGTTCAAAGATATTATGATCTTTAACATGCACTTGTACGTATAAATCACCCTTGCCCGCGCCCGCTTCTCCGGCTTCACCTTCACCGCTTAAACGAATGCGATCGCCGGTATCAACGCCTGCAGGGATTTTAACGGCCAATACTTTTGTTTTCTCATAACGGCCTTCACCATGACATTTACGACATGGCTCTTTAATGATTTTGCCTTTACCGCGACAAGTTGGACAAGCTTGTTGCACCGCGAAAAAACCTTGGCGCATTTGTACTTGGCCTTGACCATGACATGTACCACAAGTATTTGCCGATGTGCCTTTTTTAGCACCACTGCCATGACAATCGTCACAATTTTGTAACGACGGCACTTGAATATCTTTGCTAACGCCTTTAACCGCTTCTTCTAACGTCAATTCCATGTTGTAGCGTAAATCTGCGCCACGGGCTGGACCACGTTGACGACGTTGACCACCGCCTCCGCCAAAGATATCGCCAAACACATCGCCGAACATATCACCAAAATCTTGACCACCGCCACCGCCGCCACGACTTTGATCAACTCCCGCATGACCGTATTGATCATAAGCACCGCGTTTTTGAGCGTCGCCTAATATGTCATACGCTTCTTGCAGCTCTTTAAATGTTTCAACAGCACTAGGATCATCTGGATTACGGTCCGGATGACATTTCATAGCCAAGCGCTTGTACGCCTTTTTAAGTTCTTTATCGGTCGCTGTTTTAGCAACACCTAATACTTCATAATAATCGCGTTTTGACATGGTTGGTTATGTTCCACTCTTTTAAGCTATTTATCGATGTAGAGGAGACCCCTAAATACATCTTATTTATTTAAACTAATTCCGTTAGACAACACCAAAATAAGCAATCTAGTGGGATTAATTTTAATACGCTATTTGATACGACTACGGGCGTGTAGGTTTCCCTAAACGCCCGTTGTTATACCCTTACCCTTTGCAACGCAGATTTATTGTCTGCAATTACAATGATATTGGGTATGTATCAAAGATTACTTTTTCTCGTCTTCTTTAACTTCTTCAAACTCAGCGTCAACAACATCATCATCTTGTTGCGCTTGTTCAGGAGCCGCGTCGCCGCCAGCTTCTTGCGCTTGCTTAGCTTGAGCGATTTCCATCAACTTAGCCGACGCTTCCATTAGTGCTTTAGATTTCTCATCAATAGCGTCTTTATCTTCGCCTTTAACAGCTTCTTCAAGCTCTTTAACGGCCGCTTCGATTTTTTCTTTTTCATCACTTGCTAGTGCATCGCCAGCTTCTTCAACTTGCTTGCGTGTACTATGAATCATTGCATCGGCTTGGTTACGAACTTTAACAAGTTCTTCAAACTTTGCATCTTCTTCAGCATTTGCTTCAGCGTCACGAACCATTTTTTCAATTTCGGCTTCGTCTAAACCAGACGATGCTTTAATCACAATCTTCTGCTCTTGACCAGTATCTTTATCTTTAGCAGATACGTGTAGGATACCGTCGGCATCAATATCAAAGGCTACTTCAATTTGCGGAGTACCACGCGCTGCTGCACGAATACCTTCAAGATTAAATTGGCCAAGTGACTTATTATCAGATGCACGCTTACGCTCACCCTGACAAACATGAATCGTTACTGCAGATTGATTATCATCTGCGGTAGAGAATGTTTGCGCTTGCTTAGTAGGAATGGTGCTGTTTTTAGTAATAACGTTAGTCATTACGCCGCCCATTGTTTCGATACCAAGAGATAATGGTGTAACGTCTAATAGTAGAACGTCAGTTACGTCGCCAGAAAGTACGCCGCCTTGAACGGCTGCGCCCATCGCTACTGCTTCATCTGGGTTAACATCTTTACGTGGTTCTTTACCGAAGAACTCAGTAACCTTTTGTTGTACTAACGGCATACGAGTCTGACCACCAACCAAGATAACATCGTCGATGTCGCTTAGGCTTAGTTCAGAATCAGCTAGTGCTACACGTAATGGCTCAAGTGTACGCTCAACTAAGTCTTCAACTAGTGATTCTAATTTAGCGCGTGTTACTTTAATCGCTAAGTGCTTAGGACCGCTCGCATCAGCAGTGATGTACGGCAAGTTAACTTCGGTTTGCTGCGTAGTAGACAATTCAATCTTAGCTTTCTCTGCCGCTTCTTTTAAACGTTGCAGTGCTAGAGGATCGTTGTTTAAGTCGATGCCTTGGTCTTTCTTGAATTCTGCTACAAGATAATTAATTAAACGGCTATCGAAATCTTCACCACCAAGATGAGTATCACCATTAGTCGCTAATACTTCAAAGGTGTGCTCGCCATCCATTTCATCAATTTCAATGATTGAGATATCAAAAGTACCGCCACCAAGATCGTATACAGCAACAACGTTGTCGCCAGCTTTCTTGTCCATACCGTATGCTAATGCAGCAGCCGTTGGCTCGTTGATAATACGCTTAACTTCTAGACCAGCAATACGGCCCGCATCTTTAGTTGCTTGACGCTGTGCATCATTAAAGTATGCAGGAACAGTAATTACCGCTTCGGTAACTTCTTCACCCAGATAATCTTCAGCGGTTTTCTTCATCTTTTTCAAGATTTCAGCTGAAATTTGTGGTGGTGCCATTTTTTTGTTTTGCGCTTCTACCCATGCATCACCGTTGTCTGCTTTAACGATTTTGTACGGCATAATTTTAGCATCACGCTGCACAACTTCGTCTTCAAAGCGACGACCGATTAAACGCTTAATAGCGAATAAGGTATTATGTGGATTAGTGACAGCTTGACGTTTCGCTGGCATACCAACTAATATTTCATTTTCTGTATAAGCGATGATTGAAGGGGTTGTGCGATCACCCTCAGCATTTTCAATGATGCGAGTTTTGTCGCCGTCTAATACTGCAACACACGAGTTAGTTGTACCTAAGTCAATACCGATAATTCTGCCCATCGGGGATTCTCCAAAACAATGTCATTAAGACTAAATTATATAAATCGGGCGTTTTAATCAAACCACCCTTTGCTTAGAATTATATATGGGGATGCAAATTCAAATGCCAAGGGAGATAGTTGCTTTTTTTACATTTTTTTTTACAATTTAAAAAATAATACCTGGTCAGCGGATAAATCAGACGGTTTTAATTTTATTGCTCTTAAATAAAAGACATCGCCTCTCTTTGCCAATGCATGGATGTACTTAGGTTTTGGATGGAGCATAAGAACAGTCATGTGCAAACTCGGCTCGGGCATCCTGCTTCGCTCTACCGATTACATCCCTGTAATCGTCAACATCGCCGCTCTTTGTCATCCATGGCACCGCGGCATACCGTTCGTCCTGAACATCGAGTAGGGGGAGGCATTATTGCCTCATCCCTCTCACAGAACCGTACGTACGGGCCTCGTATACGGC
>JABSRV010000208.1 GCA_013214905.1 Psychrobium sp.
TTTGTTCTCTATTTACCGCCCCTGTGTTTTCAATAATCGATGATTTTAAGGGGTGACAACTATCCTGACACATGGGGCCTGCATCATCAAAAATATAATTAAGTGTCAATGTAGATATAAACGCAAAGGCTATAACTAATATTAATATTCTAAATTTCATAACTTTCCTTTTGTAGAATCATGAGTCACTGAAGTGGTCAAGTAATATTGGCCACGAGTTTGTAAGTTTTCCAGTATCTTCGCTCTGATTCATTTCGTGCTAATCCACCATTGTGTCCATGAGGCCTGACTTTACTGTAATAACCTATAATATAATCTGTCACCGCCGTCTTAGCTTCATCGAAAGAGTTATAGCCTACGGTTGGCATCCATTCTGATTTAAAACTCCTAAAGAAGCGCTCTATCGGTGCATTATCCCAACAGTTTCCACGACGACTCATACTTTGTTTTATTCTATAGCGCCATAACCGTCGGCGGAATTTCTTACTTGTATAATGACATCCCTGATCAGGTTTATTTTGCTAGACAAAGGTTCGCCGCATAACTCGAATTGATCACTTAAAAACTAAGGTTATGTGTCCAACCAAAGGGATCCACTTCTTTGCCACAGCGGTTAAATATACCCTTAATCAGTGGGCAAAACTAATCCGCTATATTGAGGATGGCGAGCTAGGTATTGATAATAATATTACTGAGCGGGATCTCAGGCCATTCACTACAGGCCTGAAAAACTGGATGTTCTGTCAATCAATTAAAGGCGCCGAGGCGAGCGCGGTACTCTATAGTATCGTGATGACTTGCCGCGCGAACGACATCAATCCGTATTATTACTTCCTCCACTTGTTCAGGCGCTACCAAACTTGGATGACAAATCAAATTTAACGGCCTTAATGCCGTGGAATGTACAGCTAGATTACGCCTCAGCCTTGGCGTAACTGCTTAGTTACGCGCTTACCAACAACCTACATCGATATAAATTATAAGAGTAGGCCACTATCCCGACATATCTCGAAAGAATAAGCTATAATGCCGACACAATATTCACACTGAGCATTTTACTACCTGTAGTGAGACAGCTAAGTTATTGGAATTAAGTATTTTTTGATCTAGCGTTTTAGATAATTAACTCTAAACACATCTACATTTTTACACATCTACACATCTACACTTTTACACATCTACACATCTACACATCTACACATCTACACATCTACACTTTTACACATCTACACATCTACACATCTACATTTTTACATTTTTACTGTTTTATGCTTTCAAAGGATTATTGATACCTTTGAAATAAGATTAATCATTAAAGGGGAGAAGAATGAAAATCACCATAATTGGAGCTGGTAACGCTGGTTCTGCTTGTGCGTTTATGGCTGCCGAGGCTGGACATAAAGTAAGACTACTGAAGACATCAAATCGTGTGACACATGATGATCACTTTGAGGCAATGGTCAGAAATAATGGAATATATTGTGTTAATAATACCAACAATGGCCATTTTACTGATAGTGCTGATGATGCAGAAAAAACTTTCCAACGATTAGAAATGATCACTCGAGATCCTAAAGAAGCGATTGAAGGAGCCGATGTTGTGATGATTTTTATTCAAACAACATACCATCAAGCTTTAGCTCAACGGATTGCGAAGTATTTTCAGGATGATCAGTTGGTGATGTTAGTTCCTGGATACGCAGGGAGTGTGTTTTATCGTCAATTTTGCGATAATAATCCAATCTTTGCTGAGGGAGAGTCGACCCCTAATGATGCAAGAATAGTCTCACCTGGAACGGTAAAAGTATTATTTAAAAATGTCAGAAACTCTCTATCATTTTTCCCAGCGTCAAGAAGTGCTGAAGGCATGGCCGTTGCGTCACGTCTATTTCCTGCTTACAACATTGAACCACAGCATGTTCGTAAACATATCTTCGAGTCAGCACTGCATAACCCTAATATTATAGTTCATACCATCGGTTTATACGTTATGTACCCAATGCTTGAGTACTGTGCCAAACATCATCCTGATGAAGTTCCTTATATGTACAGAGATGCACTTTCCACCGACATGGCATGGCTGATGATAGAGAAATTGGACGCGGAAAAAATGGCTGTATTAAGTGGGTTAGGATGTGAAAAGATTCCTTATCTAGATGCATGTTTGTTTAGAAACGAGGACGATCTCACGCAGAACCCAAAAGATGTATTTGAAAGTTATAAATTATCCTCACCACCAGGTCCTTATAGTTTTGATAATCGTTACATTACAGAAGATGTCCCTATGGGATTGGTTTTATTAGCATCATTAGGTGATAAATTGAATATTGCTATGCCTGAATGTCATCGTTTAATAGAGATGTGTGGTGGAATTTTAAAAAGAGATTTTTATAAAGAAGGAAGAACCTTAACTTCATTAGGTTTAGATGCGTTATCGATAGAGGAATTATTATCTTTTGTTCATGACGGTATAGTACCAATCAAAAAAGTGATTGCATAATAACGCAGGAGATAAGTTTATACTTATCTCCTGACGATAGTGATCATCAAAGTAAAGTTAGTTTTTCAATTCATTAGGATCGCAATGTCTAAAAGTGATCCTTAGGAAGATATAAACCAGAGGCTGTATTGACCGTAAATAGACCGTTGAACCGATCATTATTAACTTTCGTGTATAGATCGACCAGCGAGCACAATATTTTTATTTTGTTGAATTTTTGAAAGAAAATTTCAATAATTCTATGTCCTTAAATCTCTTATAAAAAGACCAATAAATCGTAACCTTAAACGATTTATATTTGTAAACTGTTATTGATCACATAAAGATGAAACTAGCTGTTGTATAGCTGATTTTTCAGACTAATCATGGTATAGTTTTTGTTCAGAACAAATGTTGGCATTTATTTTGCTTTATTTGCTTCATACCTTTGTTCTGCCTACACTTTTATCTACTGAAATTATGTATTTTTAAGCCGCTAGGGTATAAATTTTTATACATAGCCGTGTTTTTTTGTACGCTGTTAATTTAATTTAAATTGTACTTTGAAACCCCGTCTCGTTTTAGTCAACTACTTGTCTAATTAAGGAATCTTAAATGACCGTTATTTTTTGGTTGCGATCCGAAGTAAAACTTGGTGAACGCCGAACCCCACTATCTCCTGTTGGAGCCAAATCTCTCATTGATGGTGGTGCTAAAATTTTTGTTGAACGTTGCCCACACCGTCTCTTTGATGAACAAGCTTATCTGGATGTTGGGTGTGAATTGGTGGCGAATAATAGTTGGTATCAAGCGCCTAAAGAAGCATTTATCTTAGGTTTAAAAGAACTAGAATTAAAAGATTTTCCAATCATTCATCGCCATATTTACTTTGCTCATGCATTTAAGGGGCAAGATGAGGCAGCACAGATCCTCAGTAGGTTTAAAGCCGGTGGTGGTGAAATTTTAGATTTAGAGTTTTTACAAGATAATACAGGGCGTCGAGTTTGTGCCTTTGGTTTTTGGGCTGGTTATGTCGGTGCTGCTATGTCGGTGGCTGGATATTATCATTACGCGAAATCATCAGCTTCTTTTCCTGCTCAGGTAAGTTATGACAACAAAGAAGCCTACTTAGCTAAGTTACGTTCAGACATGCTTTCTGCGGGGCAGGAGCCAAAGGCTTTAGTGATTGGTGCTAATGGTCGAAGTGGTAAAGGTGTGGTCGCATTGTTTAGTGATTTAGGGATTGAAGTAACCCAGTGGGGCCGCGCTGAGACTCAAGCCGGAGGACCTTTCACTGCGATTAATGATTTCGATATCATGGTGAATTGTGCGTATTTAGCACCAGGAACTTTACCTTTTGTCACCAAGCAAAGTCTTGGCGTGGCACCGAATATCAGCATTATCAGTGATGTGAGTTGTGATCCTAACAGTTCAGGTAATCCTATTCCTATTTATTCCGCGATTACTAAGCTGCCGCAACCTATCATTGAATCTGAGGTTGCTGGTGTGTATATCCAAGCGGTGGATCATTTGCCGACAGTATTACCAAAGGAAAGCAGTGAGGATTTCTCAGAACAGTTATTGCCTTACCTACAGGAGCTGGCTCAAGGTACGGCAGAAACGGGGGTTTGGAAAAAAGCTCAAGACTATTATCAGCGAGCAATTAGTTAATTCATAGGCGCCTTGAATTGAAGTGACCCCCAATAGTTGGCCCCCCAATTACTGGGGGTCTTTTTATACCAATTCCATTAATTAAGTGGTCTTGTTGTGCGAAGAAAAATTAACTAGAACACATGTTCATTGTTCCAGATTGAACATAAACACTTACATCCAGTAGGCGAGGCGTTCTCGATTGATTTTGACATCCATGTCGATAGTCGAACACGGGACAACGCCGTAGAAATCTCAAACAAACGCTGCCCGAAGGGTTCAACTAGAGGCGCCCTGCGCAGCGTTATTCGTCTTTCACTTGTGACTGCATGGATGCAGGAAGTAGAGCGACTCATTTATCCATGGATGGATATATTAGGGCAATGCAGGAGCATATTGCCGAGGAGACAAAGCCGGGAATAACCAGGCCACAATCCTCATGCCTTGCTCAGAACACCTCTATTTGAACAAAATTCAAGTGCAAAAGATCAACAGACCTTAATAGTTTATAAAATAGTATCTTTGCTACAAATGGCTTTTTTTGATCCTTATGGACTAACAATATTGAAATCGGCGGTGGGTTGCTCGAACAAGCTTAAAAATTTGATTAAATCGAGCGTACTTCCCTCGACACTTAACTCGTCAGATAACAGCAAGTCTTTTGCGCTTATTTGGCCGGTTAATACATTAATAAATAAACGATGGGTCAACGACAAGCTGGCGTTAATATCTTTAATTTCAGTGTCTTTTAGCACCCTTAATACCGAATTTTTTACGCCAAGGGTATAGTTGAGCTTTAAATCGTTGAAGGTGATGCGTATGGTTAAATCCACACCGTCTGCCGCGTCGCTATCTAGTCTGACAGCTAGAGTTTCAAAGAATTTATCAATCGGTGTATTGACTAAAATATCGGTCATTTTAGATAATTCAATACGCTGTTTTGTTGGGCCATCACGTAATTCTTTGGCCCCTGACAAATAGGCATTACGCCAAGAACCCGCCTCACTTTGATAGCCAAGTTGTTCATAGGTGGTGGCTAATAGTGCGCGAGCCGCTTGATTGTTGCTATCAGAAAATATCAGTTTATTCAGCAACTCGGCGGTAAAACGATAATTTCCTTGCGCATAATATTGCTGAGATTTTTGCAATACTATGTCTTTGCCGCCCATGAGTTCGATGTAATCGTTGGCGCTTTTCTCGTTTGGCAATGGATTTAAATTGGCAGGATTTGCGTCATACCAGCCCATGTAAAACTGATATACCGCCTTAGAATTATGACTTAAGGTGCCGTAATATCCGCGGTTGTAAAAGTATTTACTGAGTGAGTCAGGCAACTTTATTTTCTCGGCGATTTCAGCACTATTGAAACCAAGATTGATCATACGCACCGTTTGATCGTGGGTAAATTTATACAAATCACGTTGTTTTTCAAGAAAGGTTCTTACCTCGCTGTTGCCCCAAATTGGCCAATGGTGACTGCCAAAGTAAATGTCTGATTGGCCAAATCGCTCCAATGCATCGTCAATGTAACCACTCCAGCGCTTTGCGTCACGAACCTGAGCTCCGCGCAGGGTATAGAGATTATGCATATTGCGTGAGACCAGCTCTGCGCCGCAAAAAATGTTCAATGACGGCAAATAAAAGGTCAGCTCTGCTGGTGATTCTGAGCCCGGCGCATTTTGAAAAACAAACTCTAAGCCATCAATCATTTTAGTGGTGCCCGACTGTTCAATGATTTCAGTAGGCTTAACAATCGAGAATGTGCCATAAGCGGGGCCGGTGCCTAGGCCAGAGCCAATATGACCACGTGCAGTTTGGGCTAAATCTTTGCCATACATAAAACCTGCACGGCGCGCCATGGCAATGCCCACTAGAATATTTTCGCTGGTGGCCGCTTCCATGAATCCTGATGGTGCAATAACTCTAATGCCTTGCTCTTTGATTTGTTGCGCCGTGACAATACCCATTACACCGCCGAAATGATCCATGTGGGCGTGGGTTAATATGATCGCCTTTATAGGCTTTTTTGGCAGGTGTTGCTTGGCAAATTCCAA
>JABSRV010000209.1 GCA_013214905.1 Psychrobium sp.
GGCGCAAGATATTATTGAATCGTTTAGCTTGCAAGCTAAAGAAGCCGGAGTCAGGCTGGAGTTTAGCCCTAAGGATGCAAGCATTCAGGTTGACGCAGACATTGCTAAACTTGAGCGAGTCTTTGCCAATTTAGTGGCTAATGCGATTAGGCATACGCCTGATGGCGGCGAAATATTGATTAGTTTTGAAACAATCAGCGTCGACAATGAAGAAAAAGTACTAATTAGAGTGACTGACAGTGGCGTTGGCATAGCCAAAGAGCAATTGCCAAGAGTCTTTGAAGCGCATTTTAGAGCGAGTAATAAAACGGACAGTGAAACTGGTAATGCGGGTCTAGGGTTAGCGATTGTTAAAGCGTTGTTAGCCTTGCATCAATCAGACATTGATGTGGCCAGTGTCGAAGATGAAGGCACTACTTTTATGTTCTATTTACCACGTTATCGCTTGCAAACAGCAAATAGTTAACTAGAAAAGCGCCATCAACATGACGTTGATGACGCTTATTATCGGCGTTATTGCTGCTTTTTAAAGTTCTCAACCGCTTCATAGCCACCTTGTAATGAATAGACTTCGTCAAAGCCACGTTCTACCAAAAACTGCGCCACACCTTGGCTACTTATGCCGTGATAACAACAAACAACGATAGCTAAGTCCATGTCACAATCGGCCAAATAACTCTCAAGATTTCCTTGATTAATATTAAAGGCACCTTCAATGTGCGCCGCCGCAAACGATTGAGGATCTCTGGTATCGACAATGTTTACCTGCTGTTTTTTTTGAAGTTCGCTTAATTGGCTAACGGCGAGGTGATTAAATTGCATAACGTACTACCTTGATCAATGCCGTTAAGCAATGCTTAATGGCTAAACTAATAGCAAACCCAATAGGGCTTGCTATTTAAAACGATTAATATTGGCCATCACATCAATAAGCGCTTGAAATGATAATTGACCTTTTTGCTGTGTTTGATATTTCTTGTCGTAAAAACGATATTGGCCTTGTCGGTCAATCAACGTAATATTGTCATGTTGATAGAGTGCGAAATCTCGCGCACCACCGACATATATCAACTTGCTTTGCTGGGTGCTTAATAAGTCGTAGCCCACACTGATATCACTCGACGGATTACCACATTTAAAATGATGACGTAATAACGTTGGCGCAATATCGTAATGTGATGTTTGCTTGGTCAGTGTCCTTGGGGCTACGTTTGGTATAGATATATACAAAGGTACGCGTAAGTTAACGTGGGAATAGGTGGCAGAGCGCTGATAAATAGAGCGTAAATCATGGCCACGATTACTGGTGATAACCACCGTCGTATTGCTTAAATCAACACTCTGTAATATTTCCCCTAATAATTGATCCGTGTAGGCTAAGGACGTCAGGTATTGAGTCGCTAATACTTTTTCTGCGGCATTCAGATGCTGCTTAGGCAGAGATACATGACTAGTAAAGTCTTCAGCAATACTTAATTCTTGGCTGGCATACAAGGTGATGTCCGCGTAATACGGCTGTTGCCTGTCTGTGTTTATCCAGGACAAAATCTGCATGACGTGTTGTCTGTCGATATTCGCCGCACTGTCTTTTTCAAAGGCGGCGGCCTTGTCTAATATTATGCCAAACGTCTTAATAGCCACGCCTTTGCTTAAACTGTGCAATGGACTTTGCAATTGCTCACGTTCAAAAATGTCGTGATAAAGCGCCGGCAAACCAGTTTGTAGACTAAATGTAGCATCAGACATCTTAAGACTACTTGAAATGTGCTGTGTCGCATTGATGCTGCTGATCGCGAACTTGCTTAAGTTCGGCATTAATTGCTCGGTGACTAACTCACTATTAGCCGAGGCAATGGTAATGATTAATAAGTTGTTTGCTGGTGTATCTAGGCATTGCAAGGGCGCAAGTGGATAGCTAATGCTGCGCGCACTGTTACTTTGCCTTAACTGTTGAGAATGTTGCTCATTAATCCAACCGTGTTTTTTTATAAAACTACGCGCTGTTGAGCCGTGTGACAAAGGAAACATTTTATCGAAGCTTAGAATTGGACGATACACTGCGGCATCAGACCAAATATGCATTAGATGACTTAATACAAAACAGCCTAAAAAAAACAGGGTGACTTTGTTACCAATATCTCGAGAACGGATACTGCTTAATCGTTTCCAAATTAAATTGGCAATGGTTAACTCAACCAGCAATAGTGCCAATAAGAATAGGCCAATCGAGCTCCAGCCAATGGAATTGTCCAGACTAAAACCACTTAGATCAAAGGCTAATAGATCAAGGTGTAAATGATAATTTTGATAAACACTGCCATCAATCAACAGCGCAACAATAGTCATGGTGGCGATCATCGCGCCAACACCGCGCATGATCGCTGAATAGGGCGCTATAAACGTGATGGGAAATAATATGATGACATAGGTCGCTATGCCTAAAAATCCAAAATGTCCGATCCAAGTGACTAACACATAAATTGCGCTAAGCAGAGTGACATCGCTGTCCACGGCGAATACATAGCGTATGGACATCAACATGGCTAACAATATGTTGGCCATCATAAACCAATGACCCCAACTGATTAAACGGGAAACGCGATCTTTGTAAGAATTAGTATTATCAACCATAGCAAATCAATTAGTTATAAAGTCAAAGAATTATCACACGGCGTTAATTAAGTCGCAACCAATCAACGTATTTATGATATTAGATTGTGAGAAGGGGCGAGCCCCTTCAAATGGCACCGCTAGTGCATTTTAATGTCTATAGAGTTAGACAATGCACTCGCAAAACTGGCAGCAACGTGTCTACGCTGCGTAGGACTAACGCGGTTGTTAATCACTGAAGTCGCAGCATTTCCTAACGCCATTAAGCTCAAGTCTGCTTTGGCATTGCTATTCTCTAACACTGTTAGCAATTGCATGATTAGGTTTTCTACTTCTTCATTTGAATATTTTGAATTTACAGCCATCGATTTTCTCTTGTGGTATTAGCCAAGCGACTAAAAAATAAACATTAATGTTATTTTTTTAACCGTTATTGTGAACAATGTACACCATGTTCAAAATAACTCGGCGAGCGTTGATAAAAAACCATATAATACAGCAAATTTTAGTTAGGGACTAATGACAAATGAGTGTTTCGATCCGCCACAGTATACTGCATCAAATTAATACCACCGCCGACGGTGATGTGACTTTTTCCGCCCGTGATCAAGTCTTGGCGCAATCGAGTGAAGTTGAGTTATTAGTGAGTGAATTACACCGCATTTATAACAGTAAACAAGGCAAAGGTTACGGCTCTTTTGTTGATAATGATGAAGGCGAACAGCAGTTTTCACGTGCTTTGACCGAGTATCTTGATCAAGACAATGATTTTGTGGCTTTTTCACAACACGCGATTAAATTATTGCAAGGCGAGTTAATGAAATATAACTTTGCTGAGCAAGGTTATTTATTACTGGCCAATTACAATCATACTGCCAGTCACTATTTGTTTATTGCGCTTATTTCACCTAAAGATTCGATTGCGGTTGATGAATCTTTAGAAGTGAGCAGTAATCAACACCTTGAGCTAAATAATTTGCAACTGGCAGCGCGCATTGACCTCACTATGTGGGCAGCACAGCCAGATTGTCAGCGCTATATCTCGTTTATTCGTGGCCGCGCTGGACGTAAAGTATCAGATTTCTTTTTAGACTTTATGGGTTGTAAAGAAGGCTTTAATGCGAAAGAGCAAAATAAAAATTTAATGAACGCCGTAGAAGATTATTGCGCCGCTTCTGAGTTTGATCGCAGTGAGAAAGAGCAATACCGCGAAAAAGTGTTCGATTATTGCAAAGGGCAGATTGATAACGGCGAAGAGATAGCGATGAAAGAATTGTCAACGCATGTAACCAATGACAATGATCAAGGGTTTTATCAGTTCATTAATCAACAAGGTTATGAAATTGAGGACGAAATCCCTGGCGATCGCACTACATTACGTCAGCTGAAAAAGTTTTCAGGTACCGGTGGCGGTGTAAGTCTTGGATTTGAGCAAAAACATTTGGGCGAACGTATTTTGGTTGATCTTGAAAACGACAAAATCACCATTGTCGGCATTCCACCAAATTTGCGCGATCAATTAACACGTCGTCTTAACAGCGACAAGTAATACCACAATGGTGGTGATCGTGTTGGTCATCATCACTTTATATAAATAGGGTGGACTGTTTTTCTGCCCGCGATAGGATTTAAGATGAAATTGTTTGTAAATAACCTAACGGTTATCGATTATTCGTACCTGTGTCATGAACGCGGCATGGTGGGTGAAAGCTTAATCGTAGATATAGAATTAGACGGCAGCCTAAATGATGAGTGCATGGTTTTGGATTTTAGCTTGGTCAAAAAACAGATCAAAGCCGTTATTGATAATGAAGTAGACCACAAGTTATTGGTTGCCACTAAGCACGAGAGCATTTCGTACAATGTGTTAGAGAATGAAACTCAAATATTACTTGATCGACCGAATGAGTTACCGATTTATCTAAATTGTCCACATCAAGCTTTTGCGTTAATTGATCATGACGTGATCGATGAAGATGCGATTATCAGACATCTTGAAGGTGCTATTAGGGCGGTATTACCAGCCAACGTGACAGGCCTTGTGCTTAAGTTAGCGGCGGAGCCAATGTTCGGCCCTTTTTATCACTATAGCCATGGTCTTAAAAAACATGACGGTAATTGCCAGCGCATTGCTCATGGACATCGCTCGATTATCGAAATTGAACGTAATGGCGAAAAAGCAGAAGATTTAGAAGCTTATTGGGCATCACGTTGGACTGATATTTATTTGATCACTAAAGAAGACATGGTGACCAGCGCCGATATTACCTTGCCAGAGCCATTAGAAGCATTGCGTGATGTGCCAAACATGTATTATGTTGCTTATGAAGCGCCGCAAGGTCGCTTTGAATTGATAGTGCCACAACAGGTATGTGAAGTCTTAGATTTTGATACCACGGTCGAGCAGTTAACGCAGTTTGTTGCGCAAACGCTGGCGCAGGATAACCCTGGTGACAAGATTGATGTGATAGGCTACGAAGGCGTGGACAAGGGTGCTATGGTATCTTGGCTCGTTGAAAAAAAGTAATAAGTAACAAATAATAAGAAAATCACCCACAAGAGGTTCGTCAATGCAAAAGATGATAAGCGCTATTTTTGTTGTTAGTCTTGCCATTTGTGGGCAAAGTCTAGCCGTTGAAAACTTAGATACAAAAAATTTAGCAACAGAAAATCAAGTCAACAACGTCAGTAATCAAAGCACCTTGGTGACCCACTTCAGTGAGCAGCTTAGTTTAACGGGCGCGCTGACTCAAGGGGCGTTATTACGTGGTCAAGCTAAGTCTGGAGATGTGATAACACTCAACGGTCGCGTCATTAAGGTCGCTAAAAATGGCGAGTTTGTGATTGGTTTTGGCCGTGATGCCAAACTGCGCCATCATCTTGTCGTGATCAGTACAGACAAAAAAACAGTGAAATTTACGATTAGCTTACTAAAACGTGATTATAAAATTCAACGTGTGAATGGTATCAGCAAAAAAATCACCCACCCTAATGCCAAAAACGTAGCCCGCTCTCGACTCGACGCCAAGCAAGTGAGAGCAGCGCGCGCTATTTTTACTGAGCAGCTTCATTTTAAACAACAGTTTATTTGGCCTGCAAAAGGTATCATTAGTGGTGTTTACGGTTCACAGCGTTATTACAACGGCAAACCAGGGCGACCGCATTATGGCGTTGACATGGCAGGTCCGCGTGGCACTGACGTAGTTGCGCCAGCCGATGGCATCGTACGCTTGTTCGTACCAGACATGTTTTACTCTGGTGGTACACTGATCATTGATCACGGCATGGGTGTTTCATCGACGTTTTTACACCTGAGTTCAGGTTTGGTTAAGGCGGGAGATGTCGTTAAGAAAGGACAATTGATTGCCAAAACTGGCACCACTGGGCGCTCGACCGGCCCACATCTTGATTGGCGCATGAATTGGTTGAACCAACGCATTGACCCAGCATTATTGTTGCCTGTCAGAACAAAATAA
>JABSRV010000021.1 GCA_013214905.1 Psychrobium sp.
CTCTGGAGTTTCTTCAGCAACAGTTTCAATATCAACGCCGCCTTCAGTTGATGCCATAAATACAACTTTACGTGTACCACGGTCAACAACAGCGCCAAGATATAACTCGTTAGCGATATCAGTACAGCTTTCTACTAAAATTTTAGTAACTGGCTGGCCTTTAGCATCTGTTTGATAAGTCACTAGGTTTTTACCTAACCACTTTTGTGCAAACGCTTTGATTTCTTCTTTGGTTTTAACTAGCTTAACGCCACCAGCTTTACCACGGCCACCTGCGTGAACCTGAGTCTTAACAACCCACATATCGCCGCCGATCTTATCAGCAGCTTCAGCTGCTTCTTGAGGAGTGTCGCAAGCGAACCCTTCAGATACTGGCAAACCATATTCTGCGAATAATTGCTTCGCTTGATACTCGTGCAAATTCATGATCATTTTCCGTCATGTTAGTTAAACAAAGTTGCTAGCTCCTATGAGCTAACAACCCAATAACCCATACAGGGTCAATCCTTAAAACTTTTATACCCGTCATCATTGAAACCGCAGCTTTAATGTCGGCGGATTCGAATCACAATCACTTATAAAACATAAGCTCAGGCGATTCGAACCTTGACGGCTTCGCTGCAATTCCAATGATTTTGGATATAAGACTGCTTTTATACATCAAGCAATAAACGAGTTGGATCTTCTAACAATTCTTTAATTGTTACTAAGAAACCAACTGACTCTTTACCATCAACGATACGGTGATCGTATGACAGTGCAAGATACATCATTGGCAAAATTTCAACTTTGCCGTCAACTGCCATTGGACGATCTTGGATTTTGTGCATACCCAAGATTGCGCTTTGTGGCAAATTGATGATTGGAGTAGAAAGCAGAGAACCGAATACACCGCCGTTGGTGATAGTAAAGTTACCACCAACCATTTCGTCGACGGTAAGTTTACCATCACGGCCTTTAATAGCCAATTCACGAATTTTCTTCTCGATGTCAGCCATGCTCATCTGATCGGTATCACGTAAAATTGGAGTAACCAATCCACGTGGCGTCGATACAGCAATGCTCACATCAAAGAAGTTATGATAAATAATATCAGTACCGTCAATAGACGCATTAACTTCAGGGAAACGCTTAAGCGCTTCGGTCACAGCTTTGACGTAGAAAGACATGAAACCTAAACGTGTATCATGACGTTTTTCGAAAGCATCTTTATATTGCTTACGTAAATCCATGATTGGCTTCATGTTGATTTCGTTAAACGTGGTCAACATTGCTGTTTCGTTAGTAGCTTGTAACAAACGATTAGCAATAGTCTTACGCAAACGACTCATTGGAACGCGTTTTTGACTGCGCGCGCCTAAGTCTACAACAGGTGCTGGAGCAGCTGCTGGAGCCGGCTTAGCCGCTGTCTTAATGAATGCTTCAACGTCTTCTTTAGTTAAACGACCGCCAACACCAGTGCCTTTGATTTTGTCCGCACTTAAATTATGCTCAGACAATAAACGACGAACTGATGGGCTAAGCGCATCACTTGACTCGTCACTTGCTGGAGCAGATGAATCGCTAGCAGCGACAGGAGCGGCGTCAGTAGCAGGAGCTGCAACAGCGCCAACTTCTAATAGAGCAATAACGTGTTCGCCAAGAACCGTTGCGCCTTCATCTTCACGGATCTCAATGATCACGCCGTCATCTGGTGCTGGTACTTCTAAAACAACTTTATCAGTTTCAATATCAACCAAGTTATCATCACGTGATACGGCTTGACCGACACTTACGTGCCAAGTAGCAATTGCTGCATCAGCAACTGATTCTGGTAACACAGGAACTTTAATTTCGATAATCATCGATTTTCCCTTTTAAATTATTTAATAGTCATTGCTGATTCGATCAGCGCTGCTTGTTGAATTTTATGCATCGACGGATAACCACAAGCTGGTGCCGCTGACGCTGCACGACCGGCATAAGTCAATGACGCCGTTGCTGGGATTGCATCGCGGAAATGATGTTGTGAGCAATACCATGCACCTTGATTTTGTGGCTCTTCTTGACACCAAACATAGTCAGTTACATGTGCGTATTGCTCTAACAGTGCGCCCAGTTCTTTATGTGGGAACGGATACAGCTGCTCGATACGAACAATAGCTACATCAGTCTTGCCACTAGCACGGCGATCTTGTAATAGTTCGTAATAAACTTTACCGCTACAGAACACGACACGTTTCACTTGCTTGGCATCAATATCATCAATCTCACCGATCACGTTTTGGAATGTGCCTTGCGCTAATTCTTCTAGCGTAGAGGTACACAACGGATGGCGTAACAATGATTTAGGCGTCATGACCACTAATGGACGACGCATAGGGCGAACCACTTGGCGACGTAACATGTGATAAATTTGCGCCGGAGTCGATGGCACAACAACTTGCATATTATGATCGGCACAAAGCTGTAAGAAACGCTCTAAACGTGCAGATGAATGCTCCGGACCTTGCCCTTCATAACCGTGTGGCAACAGCATGGTTAGACCACATAAACGGCCCCATTTTTGCTCACCTGACGAAATGAATTGATCAAATACCACTTGGGCACAGTTAGCGAAATCACCAAATTGTGCTTCCCAGATATTTAATCCAGCAGGCTCTGCGGTGGTATAACCATATTCAAAAGCAACCACTGCGTTTTCAGACAATACCGAATCGAATAGTCTGAATTTACCTTGGTTTTCACTAATGTTTTTCAACGGCGTATAAGTGCTACCGTCTAACTGATTATGCAATACAGCATGGCGATGGAAGAACGTGCCACGACCACTGTCTTGACCGATAAGGCGAATGTTTGAGCCTTCATCAAGAATAGTTGCGTAAGCCAGGTTTTCTGCAAAACCCCAATCAACCGCTTTGTCACCATTAGCCATGGTTACGCGATCGTTATAGACCTTTGCAACACGAGACTGCAGCTTATGTTCTTCTGGGTATTCACACATTTTGTGTGCCAATGCTTTAACTTTGTCTAGTGGCAAAGTTGCGTCATAGGGGATATCCCAGTCGTGGCCGATATACGGAGACCAGTCAGTTGAATGAAGGGTCATTGGACGCCATTCATCAACCACACATTCACCGTGATCTAGGCGAGTACGATATAAATCGATCATCGCTTTTGGATCGGATTTTTCAATCAGCGCAGCTTCAACCAACTTGTCAGCGTACATTGTACGTGGCGTTGGGTGCTGTTTGATTTTTTTGTACATTAATGGCTGTGTTGCACTTGGCTCATCGGCTTCGTTGTGACCGTGACGACGGTAACAAACCAAATCAATAACCACATCGCGTTTAAACTTATTGCGATAGTCAACAGCAATGCGCGATACAAAAGCAACCGCTTCAGGATCGTCACCATTAACGTGGAAAATAGGTGCCTGAACCATCTTTGCAATATCAGTACAATACATGGTTGAGCGAGTATCTTCAGGGTTGTTAGTGGTAAAACCAACTTGGTTGTTAATGACGATGCGAATAGTACCACCGACTTTAAAACCACGTGTTTGTGACATATTAAATGTCTCTTGAACCACGCCTTGACCCGCAATGGCACTATCACCATGAATGGTAATTGGCATTACTAGGCTACCGTCTTTACAGTTAAGACGATCTTGACGCGCACGAACACTGCCGATAACCACTGGATTAACAATTTCCAGATGAGACGGGTTAAAAGCCATAGCCACGTGTAACGTGCCTTTTGGTGTTTCAAAATCAGCCGAGAAACCCTGATGATATTTAACATCGCCAGAGCCATCAATTTTGTCGTGCGTACCCGCGAATTCGTCAAACAGCTCAGATGGTTTTTTACCCAGCAAATTCACTAGTACATTCAAGCGACCGCGGTGAGCCATGCCCAATACGATTTCTTTAGTACCATGTGCGCCAGCTTTATAAAGCACTTCGCGTAACATCGGAATCAGTGCACCAGCACCTTCTAATGAGAAACGTTTCGCCCCTGGGAATTTAGCACCAATGTATTTTTCAATACCTTCGGCGGCCGTTAAACCAGACAAGAAGCGAATCTTTTCATCTTTACCAAACGACGGAGCGCTTTGTACAGACTCAAGTTGCTGTTGGATCCAACGCTTTTCTTCGGTATCGGTAATGTGCATATATTCTGCACCGACACTGCCACAATAGGTTTTTTGTAAGGCGTTATGAATATCACGAAGTTTCATCGATTCTTTGCCAACGGCAAATGAACCAACATTGAACTCGGTGTCCATATCGTCTTTATCTAATGTGTGAAATGCTGGATTTAACTCTGCCACTGTTTCACGTTCCCATAATCCTAATGGATCAAGGTTTGCGTGTTGATGACCGCGGAAACGGTAAGCGTTGATCATCTGCAGTACTTTAACTTGCTTAGAAGCTGTCTGCGCATCAATACCGCTACTGGCTACACCACGAGGTGCTTTTGCCATAACGCGGAAAGAATCACGGATCTGAGTATGATTAACCTCTTCTATGCCAGCCGCTTCTGGATCGGTAGGTAGCTGCTGGAACACAGTACGCCACTCGTCAGAAACTGCCGTAGCATCATCAAGATACGCTTCATACAGTTCTTCTATATAGCTTGCATTAGCACCAGCCAGATGAGACGACTCTAACCACGCCTTCATTATGCCTTCATGCATTTTTTGCCCTTTTTAAAAAAACGCTACAAATAGTTGTAACTTTCAGCTGAATATCATTCACCTTAGGTTACCCAAATACACTTTTAATAATTCAATACTTTAATATATTAACAACATAACATTTACAAATGTTATAGCTAACACGAAAATAGCCACGCCCCCCAAACGGAGGCATGACTATTTTTCTTAATGATTTAACCTTGGTGCAAGGTGCATATTAAACCGCTCGTTTTAACAACATAGATTTAATGTGACCAATAGCCTTCGTTGGGTTTAATCCTTTTGGACAAACACTAACGCAGTTCATGATGCCGTGACAACGGAATACGCTAAATGCGTCATCAAGATTGTCTAAACGCTCTTCGGTCGCCGTATCACGGCTGTCGATCAAGAAGCGATAAGCGTGCAACAGACCTGCAGGACCAATGAACTTATCAGGGTTCCACCAGAATGACGGACAAGATGTTGAACAACAAGCACATAAGATACACTCATATAAACCATCTAATTTGTCACGCTCTTCTACCGATTGCAAATGCTCACGTGCCGGTGGGTTTTTACCGTCATTAATTAGGTAAGGTTTTACCTTTTCATATTGGGTATAAAACTGAGTCATGTCGATGATTAAATCGCGCACTACCGGTAAACCAGGTAATGGACGTAAAATAATCTTGCTGCCCTTAAGATGAGACAATGGAGTGATACATGCCAGGCCATTTTTGCCGTTCATGTTAACACCGTCACTACCACAAACACCTTCACGACAAGAACGACGGAAAGATAACGTAGGATCTTGCTCTTTTAACAAAATCAACGCATCAAGTACCATCATGTCAGAACCGTCTTCGATTTCTAACGTGTAGTCTTTCATGTAAGGCTTGTTATCAACATCAGGATTGTAGCGATAAATCGAGAATATTTTTTTCATCACAATCTCCTTAGTAAGTACGAGCTTTAGGTGGGAAGGCTTCACGCAATTTCGGCGAGAAGTTAACGTCACGCTTACTCATGGTTTCGGTGTCTGAGTGATAGATACTGTGGCATAACCAGTTGACATCATCACGATCTGGGAAATCTTCACGAGAGTGAGCGCCACGGCTTTCTTCACGGAAATTTGCAGCGACGGCTGTTGCGTAAGCTGTTTCCATCAGATTATCAAGTTCTAGACATTCGATACGCTGGGTATTAAATTCGCTTGAATTGTCAGACAGTTTAGCGTTCTTTAAACGCTCACGAATCGCCTTAAGTTCAGCCAAACCTTCTGCCATTGCTTTACCTTCACGGAATACCGAGAAGTTAAGCTGCATACAAAGTTGCATATCTTTCTTGATTTGCACTGGATCTTCGCCGTCTTTGTTATTTTCCCAACGGTTAAGACGCGCTAATGCTACATCAATATCTTGCTCAGTCGCATCTTTATGACGCAAATCGTCCGTTAGGTATTTACCTAAGAACTGACCCGCACTACGACCAAATACCACTAAATCAAGCAGAGAGTTGCCGCCCAAGCGATTCGCACCGTGTACAGATACACAAGCGATTTCACCAACAGCAAACAAACCTTCGATAACACTGTCTTTGCCTTCGTGATCACGCAATATTGCTTGACCATGAACGTTAGCTAATACACCGCCCATCATGTAATGACATGTTGGTAAGATTGGAATTGGCGCTTCCACTGGATCAACGTGAGCAAATGTACGAGACAAATCACAAACACCAGGTAGACGCGACTCAAGAGTCTCTTTACCTAAATGATCAAGTTTTAGTAAACAGTGAGGACCTAAAGGACCATCAAGACCACGACCTTCACGGATTTCGTTCATGATTGAACGAGCAACCACGTCACGCGACGCTAAATCTTTAGCGTTTGGTGCATAACGTTCCATGAAACGTTCGCCGTCTTTATTTAATAAATAACCGCCTTCACCACGACAACCTTCGGTAACTAATACGCCAGAACCAGCGATACCTGTCGGGTGGAACTGCCACATTTCCATGTCTTGCATAGAACAGCCAGCGCGGATTGCCATGCCAACACCGTCACCAGTATTGATATGAGCATTGGTAGTTGAGGCGTAAATACGACCAGCACCACCAGTGGCTAGCACCGTAGCGCGACCTTTGAAATAAACGATTTCGCCGGTTTCGATGTTCATTGCTGTACAACCAACAATCGTACCGTCTTCGTTTTTAACTAAATCAAGGGCAAACCATTCGCTAAAAATATTGGTTTCGTTTTTAACGTTTTGCTGATAAAGCAAATGCAGTAATGCGTGACCAGTACGATCCGCTGCAGCCGCTGTACGCGCCGCTTGCTCGCCACCAAAGTTCAACGATTGGCCACCAAACGGACGTTGGTATATTTTTCCGTTGTCTAAACGAGAAAATGGCAAACCCATTTTTTCAAGTTCGATAACAGACTCAGGACCCGTTTCACACATAAATTCGATAGCGTCTTGGTCACCGATAAAATCAGAACCTTTAACGGTATCGTACATGTGCCATTCCCAGTTGTCTTCATGGGTGTTACCCAGCGCAACGGTAATGCCGCCTTGGGCGGATACAGTGTGTGAACGAGTTGGAAATACTTTAGAGATCAACGCACAAGTTTTACCTTCTTGCGTGATTTGCAATGCAGCGCGCATACCAGCGCCACCTGCGCCGATTACAACGGCATCAAATTCTAGAACAGGAATAGCCACGTTAGACCCCCAGCAAAATAACAACGCCAGCTACTACATAACTAAATGCAATCGCATTTAAGATGAGCTGAAGAATAAAACGAAGACCAACAGGTTTAACGTAATCGGTTAATACTTGCCATAAACCAATCCATACATGGGCTAGTAAAGACAATAACGTAATAATCGTAAATACCTGCATACCTAAATTTGAAAATAATGATTTCCAAGTTAAGTAAGTCACGTCGTTAGTTAAAAAGAATCCTAATAAGAAAAATGCGTACAGCGCTAAATTAATGCCGGCTACACGAATGATTATATAATCATGAACGCCACTGCGTCCTAGTGTTGCTGCGTTAGCTACCATACCCAGACTCCTGCTAAAATTGATAAGACTACTGATATGGCAACACAAAACTGTGCTGATTTGGTGGCGGTATCAAACTCTTCACCATAGCCCATATCCATAATGATATGACGAATACCTACCACTAGATGATAAGCTAGTGCGGTTAGGATTCCCCAGAAGACAAACTTAGCCAATAAACTACCCATTAACTCCTGCACGTGTGCGAAACCAGTTGGTGACGACAGCGACTCAGCAAGAAACCACATCAATATACCGGTAGCAACGAACATAATAATGCCGCTAACACGATGTAAAATAGATGCAATTGCAGTTAATGGAAAGCTAATGGTCTGTAAGTCAAGGTTTACAGGTCTTTGCTTTTTCACGATTGTGCTCACTTAGCTCAAATTGAAGCCCATTATTTTTATAGTAAGAGGAAGCCTCTCAGGCTTCGACAAGAATAATTTTCAGCAACTAACACCCATTAATTGCCTATCTTCCCCTTCTTTCGGTGCCATTAGATTGTAACAACCCAATAAACCCGACGAAAGTATACTGGGACTGCGCCGCAAATACAATTAGTGTAGGGGGCTAAATCATCGAAAACAATTGAACACATTTAATTTATATTTGAGTGCTTTGGGTTTATTTTGAGCATCGTCTTTTTATATTTAGTTAGCGCACATCACAAATCGCTTAACAAACACACGTCAAGTGTTGATAAAAGGTACAATAAAACATTTAAACACGCATTTAAATTGACAAGTTATGCACTAATTAGGTCTAATACAGGACATTTTATTTATCAAGACTGAATAAAATCGCTTTTGACGGATAAAAATATATTAAATTTAGAGGAGCAATCGTATGACACAGCGTCACGCCACACTACAGGTCGACGGTAATAACATTATTGATTTACCAATCAATTCTGGTACCGAAGGTCATGATGTAATCGATATTAGTAAACTAGGTGGCACCGGATACTTTACATTCGACCCTGGTTTCATGGCTACCGCTTCTTGTGAGTCTGAAATTACTTACATTGATGGCAATAAAGGTATTTTATTGCATCGCGGTTACCCTATCGATCAATTGGCTAAGAATGCTGATTATCTAGAAGTTTGTTATATTCTTCTTTACGGTGATAAGCCGACTAAAGAGCAATATGAAAAATTTGTTGCGATCGTTAAGAACCACACAATGGTTCATGACCAGTTAACGCACTTCTTTAAAGGCTTCCGTCGTGACGCGCATCCAATGGCTATGTTATGTGGTGTGGTTGGTGGTTTATCGTCGTTCTACAATGACTCACTTGATGTTAATAACGAAGAGCATCGTGAAATTGCTGCGTTCCGCTTAATTTCGAAAATGCCAACACTTGCTGCAATGTGCTACAAGTACAGCATCGGTCAGCCATTCATCTTCCCTAAAAATGATCTTGATTATGCAAGCAACTTCTTGCATATGATGTTTGCTGTGCCAACCGAAGAATACCAAGTAAATCCAATTGTTGCTAAAGCAATGGACCGTATCTTCACGTTGCACGCTGATCACGAACAAAATGCTTCTACTTCTACTGTACGTTTGGCTGGTTCATCGGGCGCTAACCCGTTTGCATGTATCGCTGCGGGCATCGCTTCACTTTGGGGTCCTGCACACGGCGGCGCTAACGAAGCTTGTCTAACAATGTTAGAAGAGATCGGCAGTGTTGATCGCATTCCTGAGTTTGTTGCTAAAGCTAAAGATAAAGCTGACCCGTTCCGCTTAATGGGCTTTGGTCATCGTGTTTATAAAAACCACGATCCACGTGCCACTGTTATGCGTGAAACTTGTCATGAAGTATTAAGCGAACTTAAGGTTAACGATCCTCTATTAGACGTGGCGATGGAACTTGAGCGTATTGCGCTTGAAGACCCTTACTTCATCGAGAAGAAACTTTACCCTAACGTTGATTTTTACTCAGGCATCGTGCTGCGCGCTATGGGCATTCCAACGTCAATGTTTACCGTAATCTTCGCGCTATCACGCACGGTTGGTTGGGTTTCACATTGGAAAGAAATGCTAGGTCAACCTGGACACAAAATCGGTCGTCCTCGTCAGTTATACACTGGTGAAGCCGCACGTGACTTCAAGTCAGACGTAAAATAATTAACTAAACTTAGTTTGTTATTCTAAAAGCCTGTTGTTTTTACAACGGGCTTTTTTATGTCTGCAACTTCATACGATGGCTATATATTCACTTCAACATTAATTCCTAACAAAATAAGCAATTTAACCAATCTTTTCGTCACGTTCGCTAACACTTTTCCTAACTCCATGCTTCCAAGCTGTAACCATCTGTTATTAAATTAATAAATTATTTGGCACCGCCTATGCTATAAACTATTAAAAATATACTCAATTGTACTGCCCCTAGCAGTACCGTATAAACACTATTAATTATAAAAAATATAAAGAGAGCATAGGATCATGGCTAACTTCAAAAAAAACACATTATTGAGCGCAATGTTATTAAGCAGTATGCTAATGGCTTGCAACGGCGACAAAAACAACAATGATGATAAAAAGGATGAAGTATTTGCCACTCCTGTCGCTGTTAGCAGTATCGAACGAGGCTCCATTTCAGCGAACTATCACGCAACGGCTACGCTAGAAGCGCGTAACGATGCACAAGTGGTCACTCGAGTAACCGGCATCATCGAACACTTAGTCGTTGAAGAAGGCGATTACGTGACCAAAGGGCAATTGTTGGCGAAGATTGACTCGCGCCGTTATCAACTGAGCCTAGACAAAGCAAGCACCGAGCTAGCAAGCATCGAGCAAGAACTTAAACGGTTAAAGACCTTAGGTGATAACCGCTAGTAAGTGCTGACAAAATTGACAAATTGACCTACCTACAACAATCGGCAACAGCCGCGTATGAACGGGCAAAATTAGATGTTAAAGACAGTCAGGCTAGCGCGCCTACTGCTGGTTTTATCGCAAAAAAAATAGTTAAACAAGGACATTTCACCCAAGGTTTTCAGCAGTTATTTCACATAGTTGACCAAACACAATTACAAGCTGTTGTTTACCTGCCTGAACATCAACTAAGCAATGTACGCCTTAAGCAGCAAGCCTTTCTAAAGTTTTACGCGTTAAGCGAGCAAACATTTCAAGCGTCGGTACGCTCTATTGCACCAATCATTGATCGCAACAGTGGCACCTTTAAAGTGATCTTATCACTAAGCAACGACAAACTCTTACTCAAACCCGGCATGTTCGCCCAGATATCATTAGTGTTTGATACCCATGATAACGCATTAACCGTGCCCTCTGACGCGATTATCAAACGCGATGGTCATAGCTACATATTTGTCGTTCGCGATAATAAAGCGCAAGAAATTGCTATTGAAACAGGCTTTAGGCAAGAAACAATGACTGAAATTAGTGGTGACATTAAAAGTGGCGATCTAATTGTGGTGAACGGGCAGCGCCATCTAAAGAATGAAGCGTTGGTCAACGTGCTAAATGCCAACCCTAGTATTGCCACTGAAGAAAAACCGAGCAATACATTAGCCAGCGCCCAGTAAGGAATTTGTCATGAGCATGGTAGATATAGCAATTTCATTAATAAACAACAGATACTGACTATGGTTCCTTGGGCTGCAGCAGGTCCTATCACTCGCTCTAAGCAAGCCGAGAATAGGATATTTAGATTCTCTATTGATGATGCGAAAGCGGGACATTTTATTGCCAAGCAAGCTATCGCTCAAGGCTTTAAGCGTCCTTACCTGCTTTTAGAAGACACTGGCTGGGAAAATCCAATGAAAACACCATGAACAAAGCCTTGGCGTCTATGTCTATTTCCCCAGTGGGCATAGGTTGGTTTAATTGGGGCATCAAAGAAAACCAAGCACGTATCATGATCCGCTCAATCATTAATGAAAAAGCCGATGTCACCTTCTTTGTTGGCAACTCGCCAGAGGGTAAGATCTTTACTAAAGCATTACTGTCATTAAATACAGAGATTGCAGTGCGTAGTCATTGGGGCATAACCAGCGGAGATTTTGAAAATGAAATAAATGCTAATATGCGCCAAGCACAGGATTTACAATTTATTCAAACTAAATTTTCTTACATTCCCCCCCCAGCAAGTGCTTTATCTGAGCGCGTCTTCGCACAGGCTCAGCGCAATGACAATAGCATTGTGACTCAACAAGACATAAAAGCACCGGCCGGATTCATCCATGCTTATGATTTAACAAAAATACGTATTGCCGCCATTGAGCAAGCAGGACTAACCTGCGATGTAGAGCGAGACAAACGGGCGATTCATCATGCATTGGAAAAATTAACGACGAGTGTGCAAGGATTAATAAAACGCTATAAGCGTCCATTTAACGCCAAGCGAGGCTTTGACAGTCATGAAGCGCTTAATGTAGGTGATTACTCAATGGCGTCTTATGGACCAAGAAATCAAATTATACTTGAACAGGTTGCCACATTAGATAAGGCAAAATAAGCCATGAAAAAAACCTCGATATCCTTTGCCCTAGCTCGCTTTGTTTTCATTAGTTATTTGGCATTGGCTATCGTTACAATTGTCATTGTAGTGAATCAAGTGGTTAATTCGATTAATGCGCAACAGGAACAGCTCTTTGAACGAGAAATGGCAACTATCGCCGGTAACTATCGTCAATTCTTAGAAAATAGACTGATTATATTACAGCAACAAAGCCTTTACCCCATTGTGATTCATAGCTTAATGCAGCAAAAAACAATGCTGGAAAAATTACGGATTTAATGTCTGAATTTCGCTTCCTTGGCAAAAGTCATCGACAAAGTCTGCTAGATTTTGAGGGGGATTATGTTCATGCCACCAGCGACCAAGTAAAATTTAGTCATCAAAATGCGAAATGGCTTAAGTATCAGTTTACTCAAATCACAAGTCGTTCTAGCAACTTTTGGCTAGCAAGCTAGCGGATTAGTGCGCGAAAAAAAAATGGCCAGAACTTGACCTCACCCTGCAATTTGTCTTTGATGATCGCGTCATCAATGAGGGCATCAATAATTTAGTGATGCAGCTCAGCCTATTGATCCTCTTTGCTATTTCATTTTCGACCCTGCTAGCCTATTTCTTTGGTTATCGGCAATTAGTTAACCCATTTTATTATTATCTCAGGCAACCGACAAATTAGAATGCGGTCAAGAGGAAGCACAGCAACTCCAATCTGATGTAAAAATCAGAGAACTTGCTGATCTGTTAGATAAGTTTAACCATATGACGTTAAAGGTTCAAAAAAGAGAACGGGCATTAAAACTTAGTTATAAGCAACTAGCGCAAAGCAATGACGAGTTAAAACACAGCGAAGCCGGACGCATGCAAGCCGAAAAAATGGCTAGTATCGGTGTTCTAGCGGCGGGTGTCGCTCACGAGATTAATAACCCTATTGGTTTTGTTAAAAGCAATAGGGTAGTGCTCCAAGACTATATCCAAGATTTGCTGCGCTATCATCAGCAATTAGAGCAGTTGTTGACTAATCCAGCCGCACAGCGCCAGCTTAAGCAACTAGCGAAAGATTATGATATTTCCTACATCAGTCAAGATATTGAACCGCTAATCTAAAGTACAACGTTAGGCATAGAACGTGTGACAGAGATAGTGCAAAGCTTAAAAACATTTGCTAGGCAAGATAGTCCAGAAAAAGTGTTAGCTGATATCAACGAAGGTCTTAGGCCACTATTAACATGGCTAATAATCAAATAAAATATCATTGTCAGTTACACTTGGAGCTCTCCCCCCTGCCTCTGGTGATGATCTATCCAGGTAAACTGAATCAAGTTTTTATGAACCTTATCATCAATGCAGGTCAGTCAATTGAAGATAATGGTGAAATAACGATTCGTTCCATGATAAAAGACGCTAATGTAGTCATCGATATTGAAGATACGGTATTATTTATGTCAATCAGCCATGGCATTATAGAACAACACGGTGGAGAAATTAAAGTGCGGTCAACCGTTGGCCGTGGCAGCTGTTATTCCGATGGTGCTGAGCACCTCAGAACCGGATTAATGACAACCGTTTAATCCGGATTATCGCGGCCTTAAATGCCCTTCCAGTAAACATTACCGATAAACGCTACCAACATATGCCATGGTAGTTTTTTCTGCCGCTAAGATTGTCGGCAAGATGCACCACATCAATAATGTGTTTTTCGCCGCAATGAGCTTGAGCAATATGCTGCGTATAATCCATATTATGCGTAATAACAATTGCTTCATGTTCGTTCACCAAACCTTCTAGGTCATGATTTTGCAACTTCTTAAGCCGTAGGTTTAAATCGGGATCATCCACCAGAGTTTGCTGCTGATTAAGATAGGGGTCAAAAAATGCTACCTCATATCCCTGATTTAGCAGAAGGGTCATTAATCTGATACTCGGGCTTTCTCGTAAATCATCGGTACCGGTTTTAAACGTTAGTCCTATAATGGCGACCTTGGTTACCTTAAGGCGGTCTATCAACGCGACTGTATGCTCGATATGACATTCATTAGACCGATTGATATGTTCAATCACAGGCACTGATACGCCCAACGTTTTGGCCAAACGGGTCAAACCACGCGTATCCTTAGGCAAAGATGAGCCACCAAAACTAAAGCCAGGCTTGAGGTAATATTTAGAAATATTTAGTTTGGTATCTGTCATAAAAATATCCATCACCTGATGGCTATCAATCGACAATGCTTTGCACATTCGGCCAACTTCATTAGTAAAAGACACCTTTAGCGCATGCCACGTATTATCGATATATTTAACAAATTCTGCGATTTCAGTACTGGTGTAGGTAATATCACACGTTATACCCTGATAAATTTCACTTGCCATTTTGGCACTGCGAGCGTCAAGACTACCAATCACTGTTTTTCCTGGATGGTAGAAGTCATCAATAGCACAGCTTTCCCTTAGAAATTCAGGATTAAAACACACCCCAAAATCTCGACCCGCAACCTTGCCAGAATAACGTTCCAAAATAGGTATTAGAATTTTTTTAGTAGTCGTTGGTGGTACAGTGCTACGAAAAACAATCAAATGATAGTCAGTCTTAAACGCTAATACTTCGCCAATTTGCTTGGTAACCTGCATCAGTGTACTTAAATCACACCCACCATCATGATTACTCGGCGTGTCAACAGAAATCAGCGTAATATCACTGCCTGACATGGCATGGTTTAAATCCGTAGTCGCGCTTAATCGATGCTCTGCGTGAGCTTTCTCTAGCAAGACATCAAGATCTAACTCAACAATCGGTGACGCACCATCATTGATCGAAATAACCTTGCCTTCATCGCTGTCTACCCCGATTACCGTATGGCCAAGCGAAGAAAAACAAGCACAAGATACCGCACCAACATAACCCAAACCAACAATGCAAATGTTATGGCGTTGTCCTCGTATTAATTGCTCCCAATTAACGCCTCTTTGGCGCAAGTCATGCTCATCTAACGAATTTAGACAGTCTGGAAAGAAATCGCTGGCTAAATAATTGGGCATTGCCCCATCATTACGACTGTCAAACTCGAATTGATAGCTACTATCATTACTATTATTACTATTAAATTTACGCATAAAATATCCTTTTGAAATGACTAATGACTGCGTCCACAGCTCAATTGCACAACACAGGCCAACATTAAAATTCACTTTAAAATCATAATTATAAATCAAATAACGGCATGAATTTATATTCCTCTCAGCTGGGTTGATACTGTATGCTGCAATATAATTCGCAAATTGCAACGATGGATTAGTAAAATTAATGTAGTCATGGGGGGAATCACTATATAACCACTATATTCAAACACTTAAAAAACAAAAAGGCAGTTTAATTTGAAGTTGCATTAGGTAGCTAATATTAGTCGTCGGGTATTAAGCATAGGCCTACCATCGCTATCCTTGGCTTTGCTCATGTAACCCCTCTATTTAACCGCCTTAGTGCCTATCAGGTTACGCGCGCGTTAATTAACGAAAAATGTAATTTATGTATTGGGAACCATATAGGCATGTATCAAGACATCATCCGCTGCGTTAATAAGTATCAGGGAGAATTAACACTGTTAACCACAGTTCTAGCCAGTCAATCTGTACTCGCCAAACATTGCCATCGTCAGTTGCTCACAAATATATCGGATAAGCATCACTGCCTTAGCCACATTTTCGACGAAGCCATACTCATTGGAGGTGGCGCAAGATCATTAGGGTTAGTAAATAAAATTCTCGCGCTTGATAAGCCAATTATAACCATGACGCATAGTCAGGGTATCGTCGCGACTCAACTGCCCGCAAACTGCATTTACGTACTTGATGTAATGAGTGCAATAAGTGTTATGGCGCAGCAGCTAACGTTCAATAAACTGTAATTGCAAAAAATAGGAGCTGATTAATGAAAATAAACGAGAAAAGCCAAGTCAACGCTTACATCATCGCCTTAATGCACCTTTATATGTGAGCATCGATGGTGCCAGCGCTGAATTGGCTCATGATTGGAGCTTGGGGGGGTTGTGTTTTCATTGTGAATATCCGGCCGATGAGATCCCCACAACCGCCGAACTCACCGTCGGGCTACCATATTTCCTTTAATGTGATGGTGATTTTTTTACGTAGCGATATAATCACGCACCTGCATAGTGTCGAGTTTATTGACTTGTCGAGTCGTTCTTTTGATTTACTAAACCATTTCAGCAGCGACTTAGTCAGAGGTAACATGGCAACAATAGATGACATGATCTGTCGGACCGATGTTCCTGTTACACCAATTCCAACAGAACCAGACGCCAATTCAACAGATCAAATACCGCTACGGCGTTGGCCAAAACAAACGTTGTTCATGTCGAGCTTTTATCTAATAGTTGGCGCATTAATCTTGCTGTACCTCACCTCGGTATTTTATAAAAACATTATCAAATTGGAGGTAACTTCATCAGTTATTTCGTCTAAATTACAAACGATTAACAAGCCGATTGCTGGCGCTATCGTGCCTATAGATTATAAGCTCGGCCAACAATTAATTCCTGGTCAGGCCATATTTCGTATCAAAAATAGTGCGATGCAGCGAATGGACAGGTAAAGGTTACAATGGTGGCAGCAACTGGGCGTAATACACGTGCTAACGCTTTGACGATATAGAGTTCATCATCAAGCAATACAATTAACGGTAAACTAAGGTTAAGATTATCATCTGCCATGTTATTCCTTGTCTATACCCGTAATCAATGAGTATGCAGGTTTTCTAGCGGCTTAAAATCCTATCTACTGCGTTGCACTCAATCCCAATAGGCAGCTTTTGGTCAATCGCGCGCCTTGTACATAGGGTTATACTCTCACTACAAATTCCAGAATTCCCAATAGTTACGGACAAATTTACTGGTTATATATTATTAATCCCAATTCAAATTTACGCTTTTAACATTATATTTTTTCAAGATGATAAAACAATGTACACTGATGACAGAAATTTTTAAGGAAATATTACATGAGCAAACCGGCGTTATTAATCCTCGATGATGAGATTGAAGTTCTCAACGCTTTGGCGCGTGTTTTACGTAAAGATTTTGAGCTGTATTTGTTTTCAGATCCGCTTCAGGCATTAGCATTATTACGCACTCAGTTTATCCCGTTAATTTTGTCAGACATGCATATGCCGGTGATGGATGGTGCCGAGTTTTTAGAACACGTTGCGATGATCAGTCCCAGCGCCAAACGCTTTATCCTTACTGGTAATAGCGACATCAACTTGATGGTAGCGGCGGTTAACCAAGGTAATATAAGCCATTACTTTACAAAGCCTTGGGATAACACTGAATTAGCAGCGACGCTTAAAGAGTCTTTTGACCTACTCATTGAAGAGTTGCGTAACAAAACCTTGCTTAAACAGCAGCAAGAAAAGAACGCGCAGCTTAGTTTGCTTAATATGTCGATGGAGTTGACCCTCAACAAAAACAGTCAAAAACTGTCGTTAATCTGCGATAAAGAAGCGAAAAACTTTTCCCGTCTACGAAAAACCTTTCAAGTATTTATTGATCTTTATTCGACGGCTATCGTCTTACATACAGAAGAAAAAACCGGTCATAATGTACGCATAGCTACTCACGCAAGATTGTTAGCTCATCAACTTGATTGCTCAAAATTAACTATTTTTCAAATCTATGTCGCTGGCCTACTCTACGAAGCAGGAAAATTAGCATTACCACAGTCCCTGTTACAAGAGTCCTTGCAGCGATGTACACAACAACAACGCGCTCAACTTGAGCAATTCAATCTTCGCAGCGCCGAAATGCTAGCGCCACTAGAAGAGATGGCTCACGTTGGCAGTATCATTGAGCATCTTAGTGAGCATGTTAATGGCTTAGGCCGTCCACAGCATTTGAGTGGTTCGGACATTCCACTAGGTTCGCGTATCTTAGCCATTATTATTGATTTTGATAATATGATTATTGGCCGCTCAAAAGAGAAATCACTGCCAATCAAAGCAGTAATGACATCAATTAAAAAATTGGCGAACGTACAATATGACGAGCAGTTACTTAGCCTGTATTGCGCGATGTTAGAAGAAATGCCCCATGCGATTGAGGGCACCATAGAGTACCCTGTAGATATCAGTCATTTGAAAGAAGGTTTTTTCTTGTCCCAGGATATTTGTAATGGCGCCAGCGCCCCCTTACTAACAAAGGGCACGCTTATCGATGAGCATCACATTGAAAAACTCGTTAAATTGGTTAAACAACGTAAAATTTCAGCGACTATTTTTGTCACTCATCAATGCAATATAATCGATTAACATCGTTTCTCGAGGCTTGTTTAATTCTTACAGGTGAGATTAATAGTGTTATCACCTGTCCGACGTTTCATGGTCTTTTTCTTTAGACCAATTTCTTTTCCACGATAATTGGTATCATGCGCAGTACCAGACCAACTGCCACCATCGCTTTGATTTTTGGAATAATAATAATTTGCATGTTCAGTACGTGGACTAAAACGTGCAATAGTACCGGTTTTTACATTTTCTTAAGAATAATTATGCCATGCCCCGTCCGTGCGAATCCAAACCATAATATCCACCGCGTTACTACATTTGTTATGAATACTTATAGTGGACTTTTTATCCATTCTTACAGATAGTCGTTTGAAGTAACTTTGCTGTTCTGCGCGGCCGCTAGCTGCTTATGCCGAACATAACGTGATAAACAGCAGGGAAACAGTGAAAGTGGCTATAAAGCTTTAATGGGGGAAAGTCTCTTTGGGAGCGTAGCTAATCATCAACAGTGGTGTTGCTAAAGAGATGCATTGTAAAATGCCAAATAAAGCAGCGTTGCTGTAACAAAGCTGCTTTAGATAAATATTGCTTAAACCAGTGTTAAATAAAGTAATCGACTCCAACAAAATATCAATACGATTAAGCCAGTAGCAAATGCAAGCAAACGGTGCATGACATTGTTATATCCCAAATGAATGATTGAGTGAGTATAACGGGTGATAACAAATACCCAACTAGCCACAATAAATACCGTATCGACTAATGACAGTTGCAAAGCAAATAATACAAATAACATGAACAACGGCGGTAACTGCAGCAAGTTATTGTAATTATTGGTCGGTGAAATATATTTCTCGTCTAATCCAGCAAAATCTGAGGTTCTAAATACTCTGGCTCTAATATCACCTTTTTTAACACCACGAAAACGCCCTGTCACCATAATCATTAATACGATGACGATTAACAATAATAATGCCGCTAGTGGGTATAAAATATCTAATTGCATGAAACTTCCTTAGTTTGAACAGTCATATTGCTGTTTTTATTAGTCATTGAAATAATAATAAGCGATTGGATCGCTAACCAGGGTAGTACGACGAATTGTGCTAGTAACGGTAATTCAATAGCAAAGTTTAGATAAAATATGGCTATAAAATTTATCACCGCTAATAGGGCGGCAGTCTTTTTACAAATGTTGTTCATGTGATTCTCCTTGAATTAGGCTCTATATTAGCGTTGACTAGCAAATATTATAAGTGGCAATAATGACAGCGTTAGTGCTATTCTCGCCATATCGAATTAACAAAGGCAATATGATGAAGGCTGTATGATGAAGACAATCGCGATCCTAATTTTTGACGGTTGCATGGCCTCTAGTGTCACCGGTCCAGTCGATATATTTAACATTAGCAATAGCATTTTTCGCCACTTTAATGCCAATGCCGACTACGACATCTTTAATGTGCGGTTATTATCTGTCAACAATAAGGCGGTACAAAGCTCTTCAGGCATCATGTTAGAGCCAACAATGACACTTGATGAATTGGCCAATATCGATGTTTTACTGATCGGCGGATACCACTACGTCGATGAGGTGAGTCTAGAATTACACCTGAAAAATATCAGTCCATTTAGCGAAATTTTGCATAAATTCGCCGAGCAAGGCAGTTATATTTGCACCGTTTGTACCGGTAGTTTTATGTTGGCGCAATCCGGTTTATTAGATAATTGTCAAGCAACAACTAGTTGGTGGCTAGCACCACTTTTTGCTCGTAAGTTTAAAAATATTGAGCTAAGGATGGATCAATTGGTCATTCGGGCAGAAAAAACTTGGACTGCTGGGGCAACAACAGCCTACACCAGTTTATGTATTGCTTTGGTAGAAAAGTTGGCAGGACATCAGCTTTCTAGCCAACTTTCACGGGTGATGTTAGTTGATAATAATCGCTTGTCTCAACTGCCTTTTATGAATGTGCAGCGAGCGTTAGGTCATACGGATAAAGCGATTAGCGATTGCCAATATTGGTTGCAAGAAAGGTTGGCACAAAATATATCACTTAATGACATGGCACTATTTTGTGCGATGAGCCAGCGCACCTTTATACGCCGCTTTAAAGCTGCCGTTAAAACAACACCGGCTAGTTATCTACAACAACTGCGCATAGACGCCGCCAAACAGCTACTAGAAAATACAAATCATACGGTCGAGCATATTGTTAATCAGGTGGGATATGATGACGTTAGCGCATTTCGCCGCTTATTTAGCAAGCACGTACAGTTGACCCCGCAAGCCTATCGTAAATCATTTGCTTAATATTCCGTACAAATAGCTGTCATGTGCAAACATGGCACCGTGGCATTGCCAGGGCGAAGGTAGAACCCTTATGCCTGTGGCATAAGGAAGTCAGCCGGAGTCGTGGATGGTGGTTCTTAGGCTTTGCCGTTAGCATAAAGCCTGACCGTTCGTCCTCGGCTCGGGCATCCTGCTTCGCTCTACCGATTACATCCCTGTAATCGTGAACATAAAAAAACCCCGCTAGTTTGCACTAGCGGGGTTTTATTTGCTTCGAAAGAAGGCTTAACTTAAAAAGAATTACTTCTTCTTAGCGTTCGCTTCTTTAACGTCAGCAATTACTTTTTCTGCAACGCTGTTTGGACAAGGCAAGTAGTGTGCGAATTCCATTGAGAATTGACCACGACCTGATGTCATTGTACGTAGTGAACCGATGTAGCCAAACATTTCTGAAAGAGGTACATCAGCCTTGATGCGAACACCAGTAACACCAGCTAGCTGATCTTTGATCATGCCACGACGACGGTTTAAGTCACCGATAACATCACCAACATGGTCATCTGGAGTGAACACGTCAACGTGCATGATAGGTTCGATTAGCTGTGGATTAGCTTTAGGAATCGACTGACGGAATGCGCCTTTTGCTGCGATTTCAAATGCTACAGCTGATGAATCTACTGCGTGAGAAGCACCATCAGTTAAAGTAACTTCGATGTCTAATACTGGGAAACCAGCTAGAACACCTTGGTCCATCATGCTCTTGAAGCCTTTCTCAACTGCTGGGAAGAATTCCTTAGGAACGTTACCACCAACAACTTTAGATGCGAATACAAAACCAGTGCCAGGCTCGCCAGGCTTGATTGTGTAATCGATCTTACCGAACTGACCAGAACCACCAGATTGCTTCTTGTGCGTGTAGCTATCTTCGATTTCAGTAGTGATAGTTTCACGGTAAGCAACCTGTGGTTGACCTACTTCAAGATCTACACCGTAAGTACGCTTAAGAATATCAACTTTGATGTCTAAGTGAAGCTCGCCCATTCCAGACAAAATTGTTTCGCCTGAATCTTGGTCAGTTTCAACTTTAAACGTTGGATCTTCAGCAACCATCTTACCGATAGCAATACCCATTTTCTCAGTTGAACCTTTATCTTTAGGTGTAACAGAGATCGAGATTACTGGTTCAGGGAAAACCATTGCTTCAAGAATTACTGGGTGCTTTGGATCACAAAGTGTGTGACCTGTTTGAACGTTAGACTTCATACCAACAATCGCGATGATATCACCGGCTTGTGCTGAAGATAATTCTTTACGTTCGTCAGCTTGCATTTCACACATACGACCGATACGTTCACTTTTACCAGTGAACGAGTTAAGGATTGTATCACCCTTCTTCAGCGTACCTGAGTAAATACGAACGAAGGTAAGTGCACCAAAACGGTCATCTGAAATTTTAAAAGCTAATGCTTTGAAAGTTTCTGAAGTAGAAACGATAGCAAACTCACCAGTAGGCTCGCCTTCTTCATCAGTAAGCGGTTGTGGCTTAACTTCATCTGGAGCTGGTAGGTAATCTACAACAGCGTCAAGAATGTTTTGAACACCTTTGTTCTTAAATGCTGAACCACAGTAAGTTGGGAAGAAAGCTAAATCACGAGTACCTTTACGGATACAACGCTTAATATCTTCCATTGAAGGCTCTTCACCTTCCATGTAAGCTTCCATTACGTCATCGTCTTGCTCAACAGCAGTTTCGATTAGCATTTCACGGTATTCTTCAACTAGGTCAACCATGTCAGCTGGAACATCACCAATTTCGAAGTTCTCAGGAAGACCAGAATCATCCCAGATGTATGATTTACGAGTAAGCAGATCAACAACACCACAGAATTCGTCTTCGATACCGATTGGAAGAACCATGATGATTGGGTTAGCAGCAAGAACATCTTTAGTTTGCTTAACAACGCGTAAGAAATCTGCACCGATACGGTCTAATTTGTTAACGAAGATAATACGAGCAACGCCCGATTCATTCGCATAACGCCAGTTAGTTTCTGATTGAGGCTCAACACCACCAGAACCACAGAAAACACCGATGCCGCCATCTAATACTTTAAGTGAACGGTAAACTTCAACAGTGAAATCAACGTGTCCAGGAGTATCGATAACGTTCAGACGGTGATCTTTCCAAGTACAAGTTACAGCAGCAGATTGGATAGTTATTCCGCGCTCAGCTTCTTGTTCCATGAAGTCAGTAGTTGACTCGCCATCGTGAACTTCACCAGTTTTGTGGATCTGACCAGTAAGTTTTAAAATTCGTTCAGTTGTAGTGGTTTTACCAGCATCAACGTGAGCGAAGATACCAATATTTCTGTATTTTGATAAATCTGCCATTGTTTTACTCTATTAAAGTTGCGTTCTAAATGTATGTGAAACGACCAGATAACGAGGGCTGACGCCTAATCTCGTTTGATCACTCCCATAGGGGTTCTTTTATTGACGCGACATTATAATAGAATGCGCAATAGATAGAAACAAATAGACCAAAATATATCGATGAACCGCACAAAATAACTCCTTTGCCTATAGTTTTTGTCCCCTAAATGTTTACATCAAAGCAATGTTCCAGTTCCTTCGCTATGGTATCGACGATTTCAGGGGTTGTTTTCATTGTGCGAACTTTGGAAAATAAAACAATAACTTGCGGGTATTGTCGTCGTAGATAGTTCAACCACTGTTTAATACGATTTGGGTAATATATACATTTATTGCCTGCGATTTCATTTCTTGAATAACGTACCAGTAAATGTAAAAGCTCCACATAAGTCATCGGTTGTTGCGAGCCTTTAATTACCGCCGCTAGTTTAGGCATCGCTAATGGCCCTCGGCCAATCATCAAGTCATCACAGCCAGAGATTTTTTGACAGTTTTGAGCATCCTGTTTATTCCATATCTCACCGTTCGCAATGATGCGAATGTCATGCTTATTGCTAACCGCATTAATTGCAGGCCATTTTATTGCCTCACTTTTATAACCATCAACCTTAGTACGAGCATGTATGGTTAATTCATTCGCCCCTGCTTGCACGATGGCATCTGCAATTTCGTCAACCATGTTGGGATCATCCCAGCCAAGTCGAATTTTGACAGAGAAAATATGTTGTGACGCAATATTGCTTCTCATATCTTTGACTAGCTGGTAAATGAATTCAGGTTCTTTGAGTAATACTGCACCGCCTCTATGCGTATTAACCATTTTGCTAGGACAACCTAAATTTAGGTCAATACCATGACTACCAAGCTCTATTGCTCGATTAGCATGCTCACTTAGTAAGGCGCCATCTTGCCCCAAAAGCTGCATTCGAATAGGAACACCAGAATTAGTTAATCCACCCTGATGCAATTCAGGGCACAATTTATAAAAACTCCGCTCGGGCATTAAGGTATCTGAGACGCGCAAGAACTCAGTAATGCACAGATCATAACCGCCCATTTCGGTCAGCAACTCACGCATCAGGTAATCAATGACTCCCTCTAGCGGCGCTAAGGTAATTCTCATGACGAAGCTAACTCGCTTTTCACCTTGATTTTTTGTTGCACGATCCAAGCATTAATTTTTCGTTCTAGCACAGCTAAAGGTAGTGAACCGTCAGACAAGACTTCACTATGGAATTGTTTCAAATCAAATTTTTCGCCTAACTCCCTTTCTGCTCGTTGGCGTAATTCAATGATTTTTAACTGACCAATTTTATACGACAACGCTTGTCCTGGTAGTGCCATATAACGCTCTACCTCTGCAACTACATCGCTGCGAGCCATGGCAGAGTTTTGTAACATGTAGGCAATGGCTTGCTCACGGCTCCAGCCCATCGCATGAAGACCAGTATCAACAACTAAACGCATGGCTCGTAGCATTTCATCGCTAAGCTTACCAAACATTTGATAAGGGTCTTCAAACAGCCCCATCTCGATACCTAAGTACTCGCTGTAAAGTGCCCAACCTTCAATAAACGCGGTTTGACCGCCAAAACGTTGAAAATTTGGTAATGCGGTTAATTCTTGTTGAATCGATATTTGAAAATGATGGCCAGGAGCAGCTTCGTGTAAAGACAATGTCATCATGCCCCACTTAGGCTGCGCCTTAAGGTTGTATGTATTAACATAAAATACACCAGCTCGTGTTCCATCGGGACTGCCTGCGTTATACGAGGCCCCGGCCGCACTTTGCTCACGGAAAGACTCAACCGCTTTAACAACATAGGGTGTTTTTGGCATTATTGAAAAATATTGCGGTAACAAAGCCTCGATACGGTTTTTGTAATTGTCGTAACCATCGATTAGCTGCTGTTTTTCGCTAAAGAAGTAATCAGCATCACTACTTAAATGGTCGAAGAACTGTGGTAAATCACCGTCAAAACCAACTTGCTGTTTAACCTCATTCATCTCTTTAAGAATGCGTTTGACTTCAACTAAGCCTAATTGATGGATATCTTCCACCAACATAGATGTTGTCGTATGACCATTTGCTAAATGTTGATACCAAGGTCGGCCATTGGGCAAATCAGCATAACCATCGGTAGCCCGCGAAAAGGGCAAGTATTTTATTTCTATAAAGTTAGCCAAATCATCATAGGCAGGAATTAACGCATTAGTGATTAATTCAGCATACGAATGTGTCAGATTTTTCTTGTCTGCTGTACTAAAGTCCGCGGGGAAATTCATGATCGGTTGGTAAAAGATACTCTTTGTAACATCACCAACAATTTGCGCCTTTATCTGTGGTAAAAGTCGTAGAACTAATACCCTAGGCAAGACAACTTTATTATCGATACCCTGTTGCAAACGACTTTTAGCAGAGTCAAACCAATTGATATATCCTCGTAAACGAGTTAAAAACTGCTGGTATTCAATCACAGTGCTAAATGGTTGTGCTCCATCGCCAGATCCTAGCTGTGCCATGGTACTCATTAAAGAAGAAAACTGAGTAAACGGCAGATAATGATTAGGGAACGCTTCGCTATCTAAGGCTTGTGTTGTTTGGCGCATCAAAATATCAAAGCTAATTTGATTATTGCTCGTAAGCTTAGCGCGATCGAAACCATTTAAATATTCACGCGTCGTTACGTTTAGTTGGTGGAATTTCTTTAAATAACCATCTGAAAGCTGATCGACGAACTCGCTATTATGATTAAAGTCTCCGGCATACAACGCATCAATTGGCTGTAACTCTAATAATTGTTGAAAATATTGCTCGCTTAATACTGCCAAATTTGTGTTGTCGTCCAGCGAATGATTTTCCATTTGACGACTTTGCACTTTTTGTACAGCTTGGTAACCATTGTCACACCCAATAAGTGTAATAGTGAACAATGCAGCAATAAATATATTTGTCTTCATGAATAAACTCAATAGTGATTAGTAGGCAATAGTTTTCGTCAACAAGCAGTTTGTTTCGACAAAAAAAAACCCCGCAATTGCGGGGTTCTTACTATAACAGAATGTCATATCAAGGAGGGCTTAAAGATAAGCTGCCTTTCTATTTTTTGCTGTATTTTCGATATAACTAAGCCAAATTTTAGCATTTTTAGCAACGCTTGTAGAGCTGCCTTTTGATGCACGAAGCATCATTGCATAAGCTGATTTATATCGCTTGCTGTAAAAATAAGCTTGCGCAATAGTAAAACGTGCATTTTCAGGCATTCTCAAATTTTTATCTTTCAATGCTAATTTCAGAGCCTTAATTGCAGTATTATGTCTTTCTAATTCGAAAGCCAATAAACCTTGCTTGTAATACAGTTCACCGTTGCCTTCAACAGCAGCCGCTTCACCGTAATACTTAACCGCTTTATCTAATTCCTTCGCTTGATGCCAAGCACCTGCAACGATTTTCAAGCTTCTTTCATCACGGTCAATAAGACCAGATTTAATATGCTTTTCAAGAAGTGTTGCAGCACGATGTGGAATGTAATTATTTGAATAAAGACTGGCCAAAATTTTAATTTGGTTAGCCTTAGTCAGATAGCCGTTAATATAAGCAATATGCATGGTTTGCAAGGCTTTTTTATAGTCCTCGGTTACCATGTAATATTGCCCAAGCTGCGCCCAGTATTTAGGTTCTTCAGGGAAAATTTCCACCAAAATTTCTAATACTTTTACCGCATTTTTGTTTTGCTTCAGCTCATAATAAGCGCCCACTTTTAACAAGTATGGGTTTTTACTAGGTTTTTCAAAAAGCGCAATAGCTTTATCAGCTGGACCAATCACCTTGCTATATTGCTTCAGTTCAGCATAGGCATAACCTATCTTCACCCACATTTTAGCATTTTGTTCGCCGGTGAATTCCATCCATAACTTATAGTTCTTAATAGAATTTTTATATTGCTTTTCTTGGCTTTGCAAATCAGCAAGTGTACGAATAGCGCTGGCATGCTCGTTGGTGCTTAAGATATCAGCTTTTACAGAAAGCTTAATATAGTTAATCGCCTTGAGTGCTTGCCCTTTTTGGCCAGCATACATACTGCCCAAAAATTTATTGATATACGCTTTATCGTACGCTTTTTTTGGCTTTAGCAATAACGTAAGTGTAATTGCTTCGTCTATTTTATCTTCTGCGTACAGATCATAGATTTTAGCTACTTTTTTACCAACACGCTCAGAGAGCGTATAGGTTTTACGTTTACTATTATCGGCTGCATAAGCAACCGATACAGGCGCTAAAGAAGAAAGACCAATGACGGTACCCAATACCAATGCAGCGAATTTATTTGAATTTTTCATCATTTATTTCCCCTGTTTAGGTAGTGTAAAGTCTAGACGAACTTGTTGTCCGGTTTGCTTCTCAGCTTTACCGTCCACCATTCGAGGTCTATATTTCCAACGTTTAAGTGCACGTCGAGCTTCTTTATCAAATAAACGCTTAGGTTTTGCTTCGATGACTTTTACATCTTCGACACCACCAATCTCATTGATGGTAAAGCTAAGTACTACATAACCTTCTTTACCGTCACGCGCCGCTTTAATCGGGTAACGTGGATCAATTCGAACGATAGGTGTTGCATCACCATCTTGGGCCATAGCTGAACCAGGACCATCCATGCCAGCGGTAATACCGCCAACTTGAACACCACCTAAGTCAAACGACATAGCGTTGCTATTATCATCTGTTTCAGGTTGAGCCTCTGCCGGAGGTGGCGGAGAGTCAGGTGGCGGTGGTGGCTTAGGTTTAAAACGTACTTTAGCGTTCGTTTTACTTTCCTCTCTTTCAGGGTTGATGTTCAGAGGCTCCGTTGGATCAGATTGAACTAATCGCGCGTCACCCGGAGCAACCAAAAATGCCATGAAAGAGAACAATCCGAAAGTAACAACGGCAGCAAGTAATATAGCGACCAATGCTCTTAACATATTATTCTTTCTCCGGG
>JABSRV010000210.1 GCA_013214905.1 Psychrobium sp.
TTAAGGTGTACGTGATATCGCTACCATCTGCATTCGTGGCCACAGACGTCGCGACAACTGAACTTGTCGTAGCTGTGCCTTCGGTAATTGCATCGGCTAAATTGACAGTAATAGCACCATCAATAATTTCTTCAATACTTACCGTCGCAGCGTTTTGTAATACGTTAGGCGTATTCAAAATATTAGTATTTAATGTTTCATAGCCGGAATCTGCTAATGTTTCCGCACAACTTCGCTCTAAAGAAATAAATGAACTTGAAGCTTCACCAGTAGTTCCACCTGCGGCAGTAGCAGGTAAGTCAATGTCTCCATCTCCTGATTCTAATAATGCCTGAATATCTGCAATATCGTCAGGAAGCGCAGAGGCTTCTGTATCAAAAACGTCATCTCCCGCTTCTATCATTGCTTGAATCGTGTCAATATCATCCATTTCTGAATTGTCTGTACCGCTAAACTCAGTTAAAATATGCTTAGTCCCATCCGCATATAAAATAGTTATCTCACCGCCACTAAAAATACTAAAGCTTTCACCGGCCATAATTTGATCACCAGCAGACAATTCTATGGTCTTATTGGCACTATATAGCTCGACTTTCCCGATAACTTTTAATACTTGCGCATCATGTGTGGCGATTATTTTGTTCATTTTTCAGATCCTGTAAATAAATCCATCAAAAAGAGGATTACGACAACAAACATTTCAGTCTAAAATGATTTTAAATATATCTTTATTTATCAATGATATATTAAGCTTAAATTCGTTGACGTTTTTTGAAACATCAATATTTCTGTATTATAATTTACCTGCTATAAATAAGTCAAATTTTAACCGTTTAGTGCTTATTAATTATTAAATTGACAATAAAGTACTATTTATCGTTGACTTTAACTTCCCGCAAGTACTATTTGCAGTATTACTTTGCACTTAAAGTACTAGCACTATAAAGCGGGAAATAACTAATCGTTGATTATATTGAACAGGGATATTTTAATTGTGCGACTTTGATAATGCATTTGAAATAGAAAAGGCACCTAATTTTAATAACTAGGTACCTTTATTATGAGTTTTTTTTGTGACTGTTTAAATTATATGATCGTTATATTCATCAAAATCTGTCATCGGGTTTTTCTCAACTGTCGCAGCACTTTCACCAATGATTAATGGTCCGTCGCCATCGTTTAACAACCGGTTAATAATGGTTTTTTTGTCTTCGGTGCCATATTCTTCTGACAAATCAATACCGTCAAGCACAATTGTGAGCATTGAATCAGCTTCACCATCTTTTGTAATAGTGATAGTAGTATTATCACCGTCAAAACTGAAGTTGAGGTAGCCTGAAAGATTCTCGCTATATTCCCCAACCAATAAATCACTAAGATCTAACGAATCATTATTAATGTCAAAATCAGTAATGATATTTTCACCAGTATCGTTAGCATTCCAAACAAAAGTTTCTGCCTCATCTGTGGCTAATATTTCTACGTCATCTAAACCAATAATAACAGTAGACAATTGGTCAACATCTATGTTTTTTGTATATTCTAACCAGACATCAGCTATAGCGTGTTCGAGGCCATCATTATCGGTATATTTCCCTTTAATGCCCACAAAGTTACCATTATCAAATGTTAGATCTAATTCAGTTGCCAGCGATATTTCCTTCACCGATGCCTGCGAAAGTGTTAATAGTTCGCCATCTTGTACAACACCATCTGAATTCTTATCCTGCCAAACATTCAGTTCGCTATATGCATCATCTTGCGCGTTAAAAACACCATCATTATTACTATCTAAATCATTTAAGGCATCAAAACCATCGGCAGCTTTAGTACCATCACTCTTGATCGTTTGGTCACCAAATAATTCGCTGCCATCATTAATCTGACCATCGCCATTAACATCTCGAACGAGTAAACCGTCTTCAGCAGCTACCCAGCCGGTCTTGTTTTTTTCACCATCTGCATCTATATCGAACTCCACACCTGACTCTATGTTTAGTGTCAGTTGACCATCACCATTCAAATCTAAAATAAGTGGATCCGCTGCCGCCTCCTCCACGAGCTCGGTACTTATGTCATATAATATGACAAGAGTTTCTGATTTAACGCTAACATTCCCCGCGGCATCTACTACCTCAGTATAAACATTTAACATATACGACGATCTAGAATATGGAAATTGACCTCCAGAGTCTGGCAGTGTCTCGAGGGCTTTATCATTAAGTAAACGCTCTGGAGTTGCAGACTTCCAATTACCATCACTATCGACAACAGCACTGGATAATAAATAGGGATTATCTTTGGTATAATTTTCCTCTGTTGGCGAAGTTTCCTTGAACAATTGAAAATGATCATCCGTTTTTGCATAAGGTTGATTCTCAAATTCATACAATTCACTATTTCCTTGCACAAACAAGTTTAGTGTCGCATAAACATAGTAGTTAACCGTTGTACCCGGCTCTCCTGTAGCTTCACCAAAGAAACGGGGCAAGGCAATAGCCACTATATTATCAAATTCGCTACCAACTTTTGTCGCTACCCCCCACACTACCGATATATAAAACAAGTCACTATCATCATGTAAATCAGCGATTTGAGATCCAACTTCGGTGTCAATAGTAAAATTGATAGGCAGGCTAACTTGGCTGATGTTACCAACAACGTCAGATACCGTTAATTCAACTTCATAATCTCCGTCAGGAGTATTTACGGGCAATCCACCGTCACCAGCTAAATCGATACATAAATTGTTTGCATCTAAGTTTTCTTGGGTTACTTCACTTGTGAGAACAAGATCAGGCGCTCCGTTAGGCTGTTTTATCGTGACAGTAACAATAGATCCTACTTCTGTACCTGGTGGTAAATTGATATCAATAGGAAGAGTTTTCCCATCAACGACGTCAGCCAATTCAACTTTATTAATAAATCCATCACTAGCTTCATCAAATGTAATAACAGGAAGAATATCGGTATCTCCTGCGCCTTCATTTTCTCCAGGAGCAATACTATCAACTTTTACAGTCACCACATCTCCTGTTGAGCTAACATTGCCAGCGGTATCTTCAGTAGTTAAGCTAAAATCAAAATCACCGTCAGGACTCAATGCAGTTATTGGAACAGTAGTCACCACAATACTACCTGCGTTATCTGTAGCTTTGACCACATAAGGGAATGTCGTGGTACTAATGCCATTAGTAACCATTAATGTGATGGTATCGCCAGTTTTGCTATCACTAGGCAATGTGATATTGACGTCTACGCTATCTGAAATTTCTGCAGCATTTAGCCCACCATTATCGCTTTCTGGAATTGTAAAAACGGGAAGACTTGGCGTAATCGTATCAACTTTAACGATGATTGGGTCACTAATCGTGCTCTTGTTACCCACTTCATCTTCAGTGCCTACGGTAATTTCAAAGTCACCGTCTGGCGATAGCGCTTCTGGCGGGATGGTGATAATAATTTCATCACCCGGCACGTCGGTATCAAGAACCACGTAAGGAATTTCGGTGGTTGTGGTGCCGTCGGTCACGGTAACCGTGATGACATCTCCTGGCTCCACATCTGCTGGCAAGACAACATTAACTGGTACGCCATCGGCCACTTCATCGCTGTTGAGCCCGCCTTCACTTTCAGGCATGGTAATAGCTGGCTCGGTCGGTGCAGTAATGTCTAAATTACGAGAAATACTCGAAGAGCCTTGCTCTATGCCAGCATTAATTACGTTTGCCGTAATTTGCACTTCACCATCGATTAAATTATTTAATGTATCAACGGGTACATTAATTTCAAAGGTGCCATCAGCATTAACCAATACGTCATCTAAAGTAACTGATTGATTATTACTATCTACGATAATGATAGATATAACGTTACCTGCAATATTTTGATCAACAGTGCCAGTGATTGAAATATTTCCATCAACAACCAGCATGTTTGATTCTAAAACGACACTTGTTAATGGGTCGATATCTTCAATGGCAGGTGTGCTGTCAAATAATGCATTAGGATCAAAAACTTCCGTTGTGACGAAAGCGTTCGACACTAATGTTTGACCAGAATCAATTCCAGCTTCAGATAAAGTCTCATTGGCATCACGAGCGATACTTACTACCTCATTAAATCCTGAACTTGAGCTTGCACCAGCAGCTGTATTGGTTAAATTTTCATAGCTTTCCGTATATTCTACACCGCCAGAAAATATAAACGTAATTTCAGCCAGTACTTGAAATGAGAGGACTGTACCTGGTTGTACAACATCACCAACTGCAAGTTCTCGGCCATTGACCGTAACCGTTCCAAAAATCTCGATAACTCTACCCGCGGGTCGATTTGTTGGCATTGGCGACGAAATAGTATCACGAGCCAAAGAGCCCCCTCCTTCTGGGGGGAAATCTTCTGCCTGTGAACTTATAGAAGTTAATATTTTTTTCATTTATTTATTCCTTACGTAACTTGTCGGTTCGTCCCTGAATTAATCGCAAGTATCATTTATATTTTTAGTAATAATGTCTTTCGCATATATAAATGGTAGTTTGAGACGCCTTAAGCGTCAATACGACGAACCGAGCAACATACAAAACAAATAAAAAACTTAATCAGTTGATTTGTATCATTTAATTATTAAAGCCTAAATGCAATATTTTTTACAAGTGAACTCACTAGCACTTTACTATCAGTTTGATGGCATTATCGGGAAAGCTAATTAGGCTATTATCTATAAATAGATAATGGCCTAAGAAAACCAACTTGCCTTAAAGTAACCACTCATCACTATCCAGATCTTGACTTTGTAATGCTTCCATACTGCCTGGTGTAGTATCTTGAGATGAGCCTATAATAAGTGGGCCATCATTATTATCACCTAATAGTTTGTTGATAATTAGCTGCTTATCTAACGTGCCATACACTTCTGACAAATCAGTACCATCCAACAACACTGTATAAGGCGTTTCTTCTGGATCATCTGATATTACCGAAATAACGGTGCCTTCTTCGATGAAGTTAAGCTCTAAATAGTCAGCTAGATTCGAAACTGTATCATTTTGCAATACATCGCTTAGATCTAACTTATCGTCGTTTACATTGAAGTTACTGATGATATTACTACCTTCAATATCATTAAAAGTATTATCTATTCCTAGTAAAGGGCCGCCATCCAAAACATCGATTGTTGATGATTCCTCACTGTCGTTTTCTTCGTAAGTGAACCAGACATCTGCCAGCTCTTTTTCGTTGCCATCGGCATCTAGGTAAGTGCCTTCTTTATATATGACATTACCATTACTCTCTATCGAACTATCTGTATAAGCTAGAGAGATACTTGATACTCCGGCTTCTTCTAAACTTAACATTTCTCCCTCTTGCACCACGCCATCTGAGTTTTTGTCTTGCCAAACCTTTAATTCAGAAAACGCATCGTCAAGCGCATCAAGTACCCCGTCTTGATTACTATCTAGATCAGCCATGGCAACAAAGCCATCAGCGGCCACGCTACCATCTTGCTTAACTGTATTGTCACCAAACAATTCTGTTACATCAATTTGACCATCATTATTGATGTCTCTAACCAATAATCCATCATCTTTACCAACCCAGCCCACATTATCCTTATCTCCGTCACCGTCAATATCAAACAAAACGCCTTCCGATACATCAATAGTTTCAACGCCATCACCATCTAAGTCCAAAATAATAGGAGTACGCGCCAAGGTAAGTCTGATTTGAGCCACTGACACGGAGCTAGTATCACCAAGATTACTTTCGACGCTGTGCACACTAAATGTAAGATTCGAAATAGTGGTTGAGGCAACGTAACGCGTATTGATTATCGTCACGGTATCTAGGTTCCAAGTACTTATATCTACACTTAGATTTCCCGATGTAGAGGTAAACTTTACGGCAGCTCCTGTACTAATTAGTGTACCGTTTAGACGGAAATCAACTGGAATACTACCAAGCTCAGCAACATAAGATTCAGAACCATCATTATCTAACAAAGTAATCGTTGGTAAATTTAACCGAGCAAGTATGCCCCTAGCCACTGATGACACTGAATCACTAC
>JABSRV010000211.1 GCA_013214905.1 Psychrobium sp.
TTAGACTTTAACATAGTAGATCTCCTCGATAGTTGATTCAGACTATCCTGCTGTGGGAGTGGAGTCCATACATCGCTTTGTGCCCCATTATCGAGAAATAATAACGTTATTGGTTACATTAACAAATAACCACACTAGGGCGTTGTGCTTTGGTTGTAATTTTAATCGTTTATGCTTTATTGTTACTAGACATCTGACTCACTAACCGTACCGCGTCTTTCCAACGTGTTGATTGCTTTAAATCTTCGCTTGGTACACCTTTATGTAGCATCACGCGCAGACGGCGTTGCGATTGTGCTATCTCGTTTTCACTCTTGATGTGGTGATAATGGCCTTCTAAATACGTCAAGGCTTCAGTGGCGCCAGCGCTGTTATTGCACACCAACACCATGTCACAGCCAGCGCTTAAGGCGGCTTTGGTTCGTTGGCCAAAATCACCTGCAACCGACGCGCCTTCCATGCCCAAGTCATCGCTAAATATCACGCCATCAAAGGCTAGCTTTTGGCGTAAAATTGTTTGCAGCCAAAATGGTGAAAAACCAGCAGGTTTATCACACAGTGCCGGATAAATAACGTGGGCCGGCATCAGGGCATCAATTTTATTGCCGCCAATTAGCTGATTAAACACTTTTTGATCAAGCGCCGAAATGTCGTCACCACTGCGTTCATCAACAGGAATAGCCACGTGCGAGTCTGCAACAACACTGCCATGTCCTGGGAAATGCTTGCCAGTGCTAGCCATACCCGCCTGCCCCATTCCATCGATAAAACTTTTCCCTAATGCGATAACAATATCGCTTTGATCGGAAAAGGCGCGATCTCCTATCACTTTTGAACAAATATCAAGGTCTAATACAGGTGCAAAACTAATATCTATATCAGCCGCTAGCAATTCACTGGCCATTAACCAGCCTAATTCTGTAGCAACGTTCTGAGCTTTTGCAATATCATTGTTACAATAACTGATGATATTACCCATCGCTGGTAAATGGGTAAAACCTTGTTTAAAACGCTGTACACGCCCGCCTTCATGATCAACCGCAATAATTAGTGCTTGATTAGCCGCCGTACGTATCTCTTTTATTAAAGTGGATAATTGTTCAATATCAGCAAAATTACGAGCGAATAATATCAGGCCACCGACCAATGGACTAGCCAGTTGTTGTCGCTCAAGCTCTGTTAATGAAAGTCCTTTAACATCTAACATCAATGGTCCCAAAATATTCTCCTTTATCAATTCAATCGATGCCACTTCACCTTATCACTACAATCTGGTTGGGCAATTTTAAAACGTAGTGTAACATTGCCCTTAAGCTTAATTGCAAATTAAAGAGAAATATATGATTAGTGTTTTTGATATGTTCAGTATTGGCATCGGCCCTTCAAGTTCTCATACTGTTGGCCCAATGCGCGCGGCATTTCGTTTTGCCAAACATTTGGAAACGCATGGTTTGTTAGAAAAAACGACTCATGTTAAAACAGAACTTTTTGGTTCACTAGGTCAAACTGGCATTGGCCACGGCTCAGGCAAAGCAGTCATTCTTGGTTTAGCAGGGTTTGAGCCGGAAACTATTGATCCGGATCTCGTTGAACCATTTTTGGAACAGGTAGCCAAGCACAATACGCTAGATTTATTAGGTAAACATTGCACAGCATTTCCAAAGAAAAATGCCATTATATTTCACCGTCGTAAAAGTTTACCGGTGCACGCTAATGCCATGCAGTTATTTGCCTATGCTGGAGATGAACTGCTCTATAGTAAAATTTATTACTCTATTGGTGGCGGCTTCATTGTCGATGACGCTGAGATAGAAGCATTACGCCTTAATACTAACGTGACTAATGAAAGTAAATATCCATTTGAAAGTGGTGATCAACTATTACAACAGTGTCGCGATAATGGCTTAAGCATTTCTGCCTTGATGATGGCCAACGAAAAAGAATTAGCCAGCGAGCAACAAATTACCGAAAAGTTAATGGGTATATGGCATGCAATGCAGCGCTGTGTCGAGCGTGGCTTTCGCAATGAAGGCATATTACCCGGCGGCCTTAAATTACGTCGCCGTGCGCCAAGCTTGCATAGACGATTGCTGGCAGAAGCCAGTACAACCAAAGATCCATTAGCGGTTATTGATTGGGTTAATTTATTTGCGATGGCTGTTAATGAAGAAAATGCCGCTGGCGGTCAAGTGGTTACCGCACCGACCAACGGCGCAGCAGGCATTATTCCAGCCGTGTTGTGTTATTACGACAAGTTCGTGCAGCCAGTGACTGACGATATCGTGGTGCGTTATTTTCTAACATCCGCCGCCATTGGTATTTTATATAAAAAAAATGCCTCAATCTCTGGCGCTGAAGTGGGTTGTCAGGGGGAAGTTGGCGTGGCATGTTCAATGGCCGCCGCTGGTTTGACTGAGATTATGGGCGGAACTATTGAGCACATTGAAAATGCGGCAGAAATAGGCATGGAGCATAACCTTGGCTTGACTTGTGATCCCGTAGGCGGCTTGGTACAAGTGCCATGTATTGAACGTAATGCCATGGGCTCTGTTAAGGCAATCAATGCTTCACGTTTGGCGCTTCGCGGCGATGGACTGCATAAAGTATCGCTTGATAAAGTGATTAAGACCATGGCCGAAACGGGTCGTGATATGCAAAGTAAATATAAAGAAACCGCGCGAGGCGGCTTGGCGGTTAACATCGTCGAATGCTAATTACTTGATTCGATCAAAAAAGGCTGTTCAATTAATTATTGAACAGCCTTTTTTATGTGTATACCCGTCATCTTTGAAACCGCAGTTTTATTGTCTGCGTTTCGAATCACAATCACTTATAAAACATAAGCTCAGGCGATTCAAAACTTGACGGCTTCACTGCAATGCCAATGATTTCGGGTATAGATACCTCTAGCGCATTGGTAATTCAATGTTTTCAAATAGTTTGGCGATTTGTTCGTGATCGCGCATGGTCGCAGCTTTTGACACCAAATTCTTATCAAGATGCGGCGCAAACTCTTCAATGAAGTCATACATATAACTGCGTAAGAAGGTACCCTTCCTAAAGCCAATTTTTGTGGTCGCGTAACCAAATAAATGGTTAACATCAATGGCTACAAGATCATCGTCTAAGCCCTTTTCTATCGCCATTGACGCTAATACTCCTACTCCCAGACCTAGTCTCACGTAAGTTTTAAGCACGTCTGCGCTGGTCGCCGTAAATACAACGTTTGGTTTTTGTCCGGCGTTATTAAAGGCCACTTCTAAATCTGACTTATTTTGAAATCCAAAGACATAAGTGACTAACGGGTATTTGGCTATATCTTCGATGTTGATTTGGCGGTTGTTCGCCAAATTAGCCAACGGATGATCACTTTTTACCACCACCGAGCGTCCCCAGTGATAACAAGGCAGCATAATTAAGTCTTCGTAAAAATGCATAGATTCAGTGGCAATCGCAAAATCGGCTTCGCCTTTTATTGCCATTTCACTTATTTGTGATGGCGTGCCTTGGTGCATATGTAATGACACCTTAGGGTATTTTTTAATAAACTTACCAATAACATTAGGCAATGCGTAACGTGCTTGGGTATGAGTGGTCGCGATGTTAAGTGCGCCCTGATCAGGTTTGGTGTGCTCATAAGCCACCGCTTTAATGCTTTCGACTTTCGACAAAATATCGTTGGCGATGTTAATGATATCTTGTCCGGCTTTCGTGACATGGGTTAAATGCTTGCCACTGCGTCCAAATATTTGAATACCAAGTTCATCTTCGAGCATTCTCACTTGTTTACTGATGCCAGGTTGTGAGGTAAATAGTGCTTCTGCAGTCGCTGACACATTCAAGTTGTTGTTATTAACTTCTACAATATATTTAAGTTGTTGTAATTTCATCAGTAAATCGCTCATCTATTATCGATTATTAATAGTTACCACGCGCCAAATTTAAAACCCAGCACATCACTTATTAGTTTTTGTTATATATAATTAAAATATACTACAAATTGGTAATAATAAAAAGAGTCGAATCGCTCACCTTTTTAGCTATCAACAATAAAGTCGCTATCTGTTGCTCAACATAACTAGATTTTAGACGCAAAGTAACGTTATGATAGATACAACTTCGTCTAACGCTCTTTTTTATAAGACTTATTTATGACCAATTCTCAAAGTACTAATATTGACTACAAAAAGGTGCTGTCGGCCGTCGCCAGTGATATGCGTAACTCATTGACGTTGATGTTTCAGTCTTTGCAAGCATTATCAATGCAACCAGGTGCTGAAAAAACGATTTCGAGTTATGATATTTCAGATATCAATTATCAAGTGCAGCGTATTAACGGCGGTTTGACACAGATCATGGCACTGTACAATGCGCAACAAGATCGCTTGATGGTCAACATCTCCGAACAATTGGTCTGTGACATGCTCGAATCTGTTATATGCCAAAATGACTTATTCTCTGAAAGTAAGGGCATTAAAGTTGAGCTAAATGTAGAGGAAGATTTCACTTGGTGCCTCGACGCAGACTTAATTACTTATTTAATTGATGACGTTCTTAGCAATGCGCTTCGATACAGTAAAAAACATGTTCGCATTGACGCTGGTGTCGTCGACGGTCAATTAAACATTACCATTAGTGATGATTCCGACGGCTATCCTCAGCAAATGATCGACGCATCACAAGCCAATTTCGAACAATTAACCAACGACTTCGGCCGTATGGGCATCGGCTTATTATTTTCAAAACTAATCGTAGTTTCGCATGTTAATGGCGAGCAACACGGACAATTATTGTTGTCTAACGATAGTGCATTTGGTGGCAGTTCGTTTGTCATCCGCTTACCTTAATTTCTGGAATTATAAATGATCATTTTAATCATCTCCCTGGTCGCACTACTGATCATCATTTTGATCGCGTTCTCGTTGTTACAACAAAAACGCCGCAAGGTCGAATCGGAAAAACGTACCGAAGTCTCGCGATTAACGATCTCGATAGATGAAACAGAATCGATACTGACCCAAATAAACTCCTTGCCTATCACCAAGGGATTAATGATGATCCTGCACAATCGGATATTGGAAACCTATAAATCTATTCAGGTAGTCAACAGAGACGCCAGTTTGTCGAACAATATCAACGATCGCCAAACATTGATCGATTCCATTGCTAAAACATTTAAGTCCCAAGGACTAGACACTTTTCAATTACCAAACGATGATCGCCATGTTTTACAAATGGTTCAAATATTAAAGAAATTAAAATCCATTGTTAATGCAGAGCACAAACGTGGTCGTATTAAACCTGAGGTGTTTAATAATGAAATAAAGCGTATTGACTTAATGCAAATTCGCATCAACATCAATTCAATCGTTAAACGCGCTAGGGCAGCGTTTGAGGCAAAACAAGCCGGCTCGGCACGTACCTATTTAGACAAAGCCATTAAAACGCTAAAGGCCATCAATAGCGAAGGTGATAGTTTCGTCTCAAGTAAACTAGCAGAAGCACAAGAGATGTTAGCGCAACTTGATCAGGTAAAAATAGATAGAGACGCACAAAAAAGTCAAGATCAGGCACATAAATCTAGCACCGATCTAGACATATTGTTCCAACCTAAAAAGAAGTGGTAATACCAATTCCGATAAATAGGTGGTTTTGTTGTACGTAGAAATATTTGGTTAGTACACACGTTCATTGTTCCTGACTGAACATCAGCACCTACATTCTGTATGCGCTAGATTGCTCTCGACCGTAGAACAAGGCAGAACGTTACCGACCAATAGCTGGCTTATGTAATCAACGACGTATTCAGCTGTTTTAGCCAGCATAAGTTGGCAGTATCTATTGCTGCTTTGAAGCGTTTAGGCTTCAAAGCATTTTTAAAAGAGCCTACGTTTTTTAATAACTCAATTTTGTGATGAGCGGCTTCTTCAATCTCTCGCCAGCCATCAGCGCTGCACAGCAAGATCTCATCATTAATAGAAATGGTATAAGAATAGCGTT
>JABSRV010000212.1 GCA_013214905.1 Psychrobium sp.
CTTATGCCAGTGGCATAAGGAAGTCAGCTAAAGCAGTGATGTAGGTACTCAGGTTTTGTCTGGAACTGAAAACCTGCTGCAATTCCAATAATTTTGGGTATAGTAAGCGTTAAGCTTAGTTAATTAGGATCAGCAATCGCTGCTCTTTGCCATTGCCGCCATGAATGGCGGTGCTTAGTTTTTGTCTGGAACAAAAAACCTGCTTGGCAAACTGAACATAAGAGTGACTTAATCAGTCGCTCTTTTTTATGCCTGCGTATTGTGTTCCCCTCTTAGATTGGTTACAATGTCGCGCCGAATTTTTCGGTTACGCGGAGGTTTTGGTCGCAAAAACCTTCACCATATTAATACCTATTTTATTGGAGACATCTAATGTCTAACAAAATTACACTTGAAGCACAAATTCGTACAGACCTAGGGAAAGGTGCGAGCCGCCGCCTACGTCACGCGAGTCTAACTCCAGCAATCATCTACGGTTGTGGCGAAACTCCTGTTTCTATCACGCTTGCACACAACAAATTGTTCAAAGCACAAGAGCAAGAGTCTTTCTACTCTCAAATCCTAACTATCTCTGTAGATGGTAAAGAAGAGAAAGTAATCGTTAAAGCAATGCAACGTCATAGCCACAAGCCAATCGTTAACCACGTTGATTTCCTACGTATTGACATGACTCAAGTGCTACACACTTCAATTCCAGTTCACTTCTTAAACGAAGAAGAATGTGCTGGTGTTAAATCTGGCGGCGTTATCGCTCACAACATGAACGAAATCGAAGTTGCTTGTTTACCAGCTAACCTTCCTGAGTTCATCGAAGTTGACATCGCTGCTCTAGAAGTTGGTCACACTATTCACCTTACAGACGTTAAGCTTCCTGAAGGCGTTACTTCAGTTGAACTTGCTAAAGGTGAAAGCCATGATCAAGCAGTAGTTTCTGTAGCGACTCCTAAAGGCGCCGCTATTGAAGAAGAAGCAACTGAAGAAGCTGCAGCAGAATAAGTCACGAGATAACTATCTTGACTGACAATATTCAGCTAATCGTGGGCCTGGCTAATCCAGGCCCCGAGTATACCAACACCAGACATAATGCTGGTGCTTGGTATATAGAACAACTCGCCTCATGGCACAATACCTCCTTTAAAGCCGAAAGTAAGTTCTTTGGTCATACCGCACGCATCAATATTGATGGGCATGACGTGAGATTACTCGTACCAACAACCTTTATGAATCGCAGTGGCAAAGCCGTTGCAGCAATGGCCAAGTTCTATCAAATACCGGTAGAAAACATTTTAGTCGCTCACGACGAGCTTGACTTAGATCCGGGCATTGCCAAATTCAAACAAGGTGGCGGACACGGCGGTCACAACGGTTTGCGAGATATTATTAGCTCAATGGGCAATGATAAGAATTTTCATCGCTTACGTGTTGCTATTGGCCACCCTGGGCATAAAGATAAAGTAACAGGTTATGTGTTAGGCAAAGCACCCAAAGAGCAACAAGCGAAAATCGATGGTGCCATCGATGAAGCTGTTCGTTCCACCAGCCTGATCTTTTCATTAGGTTTTAACGGTGCAAAAAATAGACTGCACGCCTACAAAGGCTAGTCTCCTCCATCCAATAAATTTTAAGGAATCACCATGGGATTCAAATGTGGTATCGTTGGCTTGCCAAACGTTGGAAAATCAACTCTATTCAATGCGTTAACTAATGCCGGAATCGAAGCGGCTAACTTTCCGTTTTGTACCATTGAGCCAAACACTGGTGTGGTTCCTGTACCCGATTTACGCTTAGACAAGTTAGCAGACATTGTTAAACCAGAGCGCATCTTACCAACCACCATGGAATTTGTAGATATTGCAGGTTTAGTTGCCGGTGCATCAAAAGGTGAAGGCTTAGGCAACAAATTCCTAACTAACATTCGTGAAACCGACGCTATCGGTCACGTGGTACGTTGTTTCGAAGACGACAATATCGTGCACGTTAGCGGCAAGGTTGACCCATTATCCGACATCGAAGTTATTAATACCGAATTGATGCTTGCTGATATGGACGTTTGTGATAAGTCTATTTACCGCCAAAGTAAAAAAGCCAAAGGCGGCGACCAAGACGCTAAGTTTGAAATCAGCGTGTTAGAAAAAGCTAAAGCTCAGCTTGACGAAGGCCTAATGTTACGTGCGTTAGAACTAACTAAAGAAGAGCTGCTAGCCATTGATTACATTCAATTTCTAACGATAAAACCTACCATGTACATTGCCAATGTTAGTGAAGAGGGTTTTGAAGACAATGCAATGTTAGATAAAGTACGTGAACTTGCAGCGACTGAAAACGCGGTAGTCGTGGCTATTTGTGCTTCAATGGAGTCTGAAATTGCCGAGTTAGACGCTGAAGATCGCGCCGAATTCATGGAAGACATGGGCATTGAAGAGCCAGGTCTAAACCGCGTGATCCGTGCCGGTTACGAATTATTAACCCTGCAAACTTATTTCACTGCTGGTGTTAAAGAAGTTCGTGCTTGGACAGTACCAATTGGTGCTACAGCGCCACAAGCGGCTGGTAAAATCCATACAGACTTTGAAAAAGGCTTTATTCGTGCAGCGGTTATTGGTTACGATCACTTCATTGAATTTCAGGGCGAGTCTGGCGCAAAAGACGCCGGTAAGTTACGCGTTGAAGGCAAAGACTACATCGTTAAAGACGGTGACGTTATTCACTTCCGTTTTAACGTGTAAAACGTTAACTACTTGATATTAAGGCCGCTAACCGCGGCCTTTTTTTATGCCTGCTTTTTAAAGTTACCTCCACTAGTTAACCACCATCACATTATCGTCACGATTATTATCAAGGGTTAGATAATAGGGATCGATGGCAATATGGCTAGGGCGCTGCGTAATACATTGCTCTTTTAATGCAGCATTTACATTGAGTTTAGCCAAGGTACTTTCGTTTTCTGGTTTGTTGAATAACCAACGCGGCGGCTTGCTTAGAAAGACTAACTGCGAGCCATTAAAAGAGCGCGTTGTTTACTTTCTACCTTGCTGGTCAAGCACGAAACTTTGGTTGCTAAAACACACCTTCGCGACAAAGCTGCCGTCATCACTTTCTTTTATAGAGTGTTCTGGTCAAGTCCAACCGGACACTTTCCTAAAGGAACTTTCAAATTCAATCGGCGACTGATCCAAATTAGCTGAATACAGTCGTTCTACATTGTAATATTTCATATACAGAGCAACGTCATCTCGCATATGTGATCGAGTTGGCTGCGGCACTTTAAATAACCAATCATGCTTTAAACTTCCAATAAAACGTTCCACGACAGCGTTGTCCCAGCAAGCACCAACGTCTCCCATGCTAGCTCGATAACCTCTTTAGCCGTCTAAAACCAGCACTCGTGTATTGAGAGCCGCGGTCGCTATGGAATACCACGCCCTTTGGCGGCTTGCGCAAGTTATGGGCTTTTATCAGCGAATTTTCGACTAAGTCACGTGTCATACGTTTAGATATGTGCCAACCAACGATGCGGCGCGAGTATAAATCCATGACGATAGCTAGATATAACCAGCCCTCACCAGTCTTCAAATACGACACATCTCCGGCCCAAATCTGATTGGGTCCAACGGGATTAAAATTCATATTCAACAAGTTATCAGCCACAGCATCACTGTGTTTCCGCTTAGTTGTCACCTTATATGCAATTCGCTGAGTCACGATTAATTTAATGGCACGATAACGTGTTATTTCAAAGTCTTCTTTGCGTAGTGCTTTAGCAAGCTCTCGACTACCTAAGCTGTTTCGACTAGCTTCAAATAACTTCTTAGCTCGTCAATACAGTTTCAGTGTTTGAGCGCTAATCAATTCACCTGGCTTCTTTAGCCAAACATAGTATGCAGATGAACTAACTTCCATCACTTTACAAGCAACTGATACTGGATATTTAGTATCAAGTTCACTTATAAAATAATATCTTACTTCATTTTTTTCGCGAAGAAGGCACTTGCCTTTTTTAGAATTTCACGCTCCATCTGTAGACGCTTATTGTCTTTTCTAAGCTGGATTAACTCTGCTCGTTCATCACCAGATAAAGCATCGCCTTGCGCCTGATTTTTGTGTTTTGCAACCCAGTTGTAAAGTAGTTTGTCTGTAACCCCCAAAGACGCAGCTGCCTGCGCGATGGAGTAGTTTTGTTCAATTACCAGAGCAACAGCTTCTTGCTTGAATTCTGCTGGGTAATGTTTATTTATTCGTTTAGTCATATTCACCTCAATTAACGGGATTATAATCCTTTATTGAAGTGTCCGGCTAATTCAACCACAACAATACGCTCTTCTTGATATTATCGGTGATCGGATTCGTCGCTCTCACTGTGTTGGCTACCTATCAATAAGCACATCATCTGTTAACGCCTAATGATGTAGAGTCACTAGATTGCACCGACCAACCAGCCAATATAGAAAAACTAACTTGCACTTATAAGTGATAACAATTATCATTCCGATAATTATTTTTTGAGGCTATCTCCGTGAAAAAACTCTCCATTTCAATGCTATTGTGCTGTTGCTCTAGTGTTTCATTCGCCACTAATCCAACCCTATTACAGCAATACGATGTTACAGCCAATGTAACTTCCGAGCTTATTACGTCAGCACCGTTGCAAGAAATCGACAAGTCGGCAAGCCAATTAGTCTCCCTAGCTAAAAGCATCTTACCGAAATTTACTCAAAAACATCCACAATGTCGTGTCTATTTAAACGCTGTGCTAGCTGCAGCCGACAGTATGCAAACATTGTCACTTAAAGATATTGAATTACATTATCATCAGGATCAAAAACTGCCAGCCTTAACCAGTAGTGATTGTTACCACGCTAAAGATTTATTAGTGCACCCGGCAACCGTTGTTGTTATGGCAAAGACGATGGCCGATAACAAAGCCAATCGTTTAAAAATGCGACATGAAATTGTTGAAGTGATCCAGCACCTTAGCTTGGTAAAAGACGCTGTAAAATAATGCAGTAAAGCGCAGGCAAGAAAAAAGGCTCCCAATATCTGATATTGGGAGCCTTTCTATTTAGCGAACTTTAACCGCTTAACATCACTTAAAAGGTATAAGTGGCTCTTGCGTAAACAAAACGGCCGTCTGTGCCATAAGCTGAGAACCCTGAGTAGGCAAACACCTGATTAAAGGTGCTAGTGCTTGCGCCATTAACTATCTCATTACCCTGATTGCTTACCGTGTCTTGCGGGTATTGGTCAAACAAATTATTAGCACCAACGGCGAGCTTAATGTTGTCGGTTAGCTGATAACTAACGTCTAAGTCGCTAATCCATTTCGCGGCTAATACTTCATGATTGTCTGGGTTGCTAGATGCATCAACAACTTCACCATAACGGGTAGCGCGCAATGTCATCGAAACATCTTCTAAGCTCCAATTAGCACTTAGGTTATATTTGCTCTTAGGTGTACCCACTTCAAAACGGGTGATTTCTCGGTCAGAAAATACCTGGTAGCTATCTCCTAGACTTGATAATTCACTCGGATTATCTTTGATATGGGTGACTTCAGTGTCATTAAAGTTAAGCGCCGCGCTAAGTCGTAGAGAACCATAATCGACTAAGTCATAGGTCGCGACAATGTCGATGCCTTTGGTGGTGGTATCAATAGCGTTGGTAAAGTAACGAGCCTTTTGAGTGTTTAACTCGCCTGCCGCCTTTAAAATATCAACGACTGCTGCGCCCGATAAGTTTTCAGACAACACAATGCGATCGTCAATCGTAATATGATACGCATCAACGGTTAAGTTAAAACTATCCATTTCATAAACAAAACCAAAAGTACTATTCACCGACTTTTCAGCGGTTAGTGGTTTTGCGCCTAGGGCGACAGCCGCAGCGTGTTCAACAGGGAAATGGCCTACTTCGCTTGGTACGCC
>JABSRV010000213.1 GCA_013214905.1 Psychrobium sp.
CATCTTGGTAGATTATATCGAGTTGCTTACCGCGGGCCGGATTATTGAGTAATGGATTTTCATCAAGTTCGATGCCTGCCAGCATGTGCGCTAATATCGGCTGACATTTTCCAATGCATGCGGGGTAATAGTTCTTGTGTTGGCGTACTTGTGATTTAGGCGCCATACCCCACCAAAATTCGGCCATCGCGAGCACTTCAAAACCATGTTTGAAGGCGTAATGTAGCAATTTAGGCGCAGCGCATTCACCGGCGCCAGCAGGTGGTACCGTAAACGCCGTATCCTTGAATATTTGGTTGAGATCTTTAGTTTGCCCAGCATTATTAAGAAACTGGTATTGAGAAAATAGCTTATGTTGCAAAGTATTAGACATGCTTTTACGACGAGCTAATAACAAATCAATTTCTTCGGTTAGCGTATTAAGCTGCTTACTAACCGACAATATTTTTTGTGTCCAATGCATTTTTAAATCACGTAAGCTATTTTTCTCACTAATGCTTTCTTTACTCAGGCGTAGTAATAATTGTTGCTGTTGCTCGGTGCTTAACGATTGGCTAGCCAATAGGCGCTGATCTTTTCGCTGTTTTCGAGTCATGCTCATTTGTGATTGCTGCGCTGTTACCTCTATTGTGTATTGCGCCTGAGATTGCACCAATAAATCAGTTAACTCATCAATCAGTTTATTGCCTTGCAACGTTTTAGCCTGTCGACTGATGTGATTAATGGCGCCTTGTTCATCGGGGAAAAAACAGTCCTTAGCCAGCATGTCAAATACTGGCGGCACAAAATGCGGCAACAGATTCCCCCCCGCAATTTTACCTGAAAAAGCCGATAAGAAACCAATGTCACCCGCATCGTCCCTGACTAATAGCACACCAAACATTTTTCCTGTTGCGCTAATGTCATCATCATCTGCCACGCCAAAATTGTGCTGCCACTCAGCTTGATTGAGTAAATGTTGCTGTAATTGTTCGCAGGCCAATACACATAAAGGGTGTGGCTTATAGAAAAATGGGAAGGTAAAACGATCAGGTAAAGACAAGGTATCTATTGACTGATTAAAACGAGTAAAACAGTGCGCTGGCGTATGCATAGAAATATGATTCATAAAAATTAAGCGTCAATTTTACCTGTTGTCTGACAAAATTTCATGCCCTAATTAGTAAATTACTATTGATCATAAATCAATTTAGATTTAAACTTTCAGAAATTACTGAAAGTTCAATAGGTCGATCATGGAAATATCTAGCAAAAATCAATCCTTTGTTTATCACTTTGGTGAAATGGGCAGCAAGTGGGGCTTTAATCGCACCGTTGGCCAAATGTATGCCTTGTTAGTAATATCTGAAAAACCATTGACGGCAAACCAACTTGCTAGTGCGCTCAGTATTTCACGAGGCAATGTCAGCATGGGTGTTAAAGAATTGCAGTCTTGGCAGCTTATTCAATTAAGTCATGTACCAGGGGATCGCAAAGAATATTACAGTGCTATTGGTAGTGTCTGGGATATGGCAAACACTGTATTTGAGGAGCGCCGTAAACGTGAAGTTGATCCGACGTTGTCGCTGCTGCGTTCTTTGTTATTGGAAGGACCCAGTGACGATACGGAGGTTTATGCGCAAAATAAAATGCAAGACATCCATGATTTATTGGAAATGATTACCCAGTGGGCGGCTGAATTACAACGCTTAAGCCCAGAGCAGCTTAGCACGTTGATGAAGTTAGGTGCTGGCGTATCAAAAATGTTATCGGTTAAAGAACAGTTATTTTCAAAAAAGAAAGATCCGAAGTAAAAGCAAGGTTTGACTAGTCTTGCCTGCATCAATTGGTTGGCGGTCTCACAAATACATAGGAGTGACAAATAATGATTAATGAAACGTTAGTGGAACTTTCGCGTTGGCAGTTCGCCATTACCGCGCTATTTCACTTTTTGTTTGTACCGCTAACCATCGGCATGACCTGGATATTGTTTATCATGGAAGCGGTGTTTGTGATGACTGGCCGTGAAATTTATCGTGATATGACCAAGTTTTGGGGTAAGTTATTCGGCATTAACTTTGCTATTGGCGTTGCCACTGGCTTGACCATGGAGTTTGAGTTTGGCACCAATTGGTCATATTACTCGCATTATGTCGGTGATGTATTTGGCGCGCCGCTTGCGATTGAAGGCTTAATGGCATTCTTTTTGGAATCTACATTTGTAGGCATGTTTTTCTTGGGCTGGGACAGGTTAAGTCGCAAGCAGCATTTGGCCGGTACTTTATTAATGGCACTGGGCACTAATTTCTCGGCGCTGTGGATTTTAATTGCCAATGGTTGGATGCAGAATCCAATTGGCGCCGAATTTAACTATCAAACCATGCGTATGGAGTTAGTCAGTTTTTCTGAAATTCTTTTAAATCCCGTGGCGCAGGTTAAATTTATTCATACGGTGGCCGCAGGTTATGTCGCTGGCTCAATGTTTGTCTTAAGCATTAGCAGTTATTACATTCTCAAAGGGCGAGACCTTGCCTTTGCCAAACGCTCGTTTTCAGTGGCCGCTGGTTTTGGTTTGGCATCAATATTCTCGGTCATTTTACTCGGCGATGAATCTGGCTATGAAGTGGGTGAAGTTCAGCGCGTAAAACTTGCGGCCATTGAAGCCGAATATCATACCGAGCCTGCACCTGCGGCGTTTACCTTAATCGGTTTACCTAATGATGATGATATGGAAACGCATTACGCGATCAAAATTCCTTATGTGATGGGCATTATCGCGACACGCTCACTTGCCGAGCAAGTGATAGGTTTACGTGATCTGCAAAAAGAGCATGAACCGCGCATCCGCAATGGCATGATCGCCTACGGTTTTTTACAAAAGTTACGCAACGGCGAAGAAACACCAGAAAATATTGCGGGGTTTAACGCCACCAAGCAAGATCTTGGCTACGGCTTATTGCTTAAACGTTATACGGAAAAGGTGGTTGACGCCACTGAAGCTCAAATTAAAATGGCGGTTAAAGACTCGACACCGCCTGTCGCACCGATATTTTTCGCTTTTCGATTAATGGTTGGCAGTGGCATGGTGATGTTGATTTTATTCATATTAGCGTTCTATTTTAATGCACGGCGTCAAATTGAAACTAAGCGCTGGTTATTAAAAGCCATACTCTTGGCTTTGCCGCTACCATGGGTTGCGATAGAAACTGGTTGGTTTGTTGCTGAATTTGGCCGTCAACCCTGGGCGATTAGTGAAATATTGCCAACTTTTATGGCGACGTCAGATTTAGCGGTTAGTGATGTAATTCTCTCGTTATCGGCCTTTGTTACTGTCTATATCGTGATGTTTATTATTGAAATGTGGCTGATGATCCGATTTGCAAAAATGGGTCCGAGCGCCTTACATACCGGCCGTTATCATTTTGAAAACCTCAGTGATGACAGCTCTAGTTTGCGTCAAAGCAATAGCTAAGCAGTCCAATTTAAGGAGAATGATATGTTGGATTACGAAACACTAAAATTTTGTTGGTGGTTGATCATCGGCTTTTTGTTTATCGGTTTTGTGGTAACCGATGGCATGGACATGGGCGTTGGCGGACTGTTGTTATTTGTTGCAAAAACTGATCTTGAACGCCGCGTGGTCATTAACACGGTAGGACCACATTGGGACGGTAATCAAGTGTGGTTTATTACCGCTGCTGCCGCCTTATTTGCAGCATGGCCAATGGTTTATGCCACGGCCTTTAGCGGTTTTTATTTTGCGATGATGCTAACCCTATTTGCATTATTCTTACGGCCACTGGCGTTTGACTATCGCAGTAAAATTGAAAGCACGCGCTGGAGATTCAATTGGGATCGCGCCTTATTTGTCGGTTCGATGGTGCCAGCGTTGGTGTTTGGCATTGCCTTTGGTAATTTATTGCAAGGCGTGCCATTTAGTTTTGATGAGTTAATGCGGGTCACTTACACGGGTAGTTTTCTGGCGTTATTTAATCCATTTGCCTTATTAAGTGGCGTGGTTAGTGTATCAATGTTGTTATTACACGGCGCAACATGGCTAAATATGCGCACCGAAGGAGACATTGCAAAACGCTCAGCCAAAGCTGGTCAGTTGGCGGCAGCGGTTATGTTAAGCGCCTTTGCGATTTGCGGTGTGATGATTGCTCAATCTATCGATGGATTTGTTGTGGTTAGCGGTCTTGATCCTAGTGGCTTAGCGCAACCGACGAAAAAGATTGTTGAATTGAGCCGCGGTGCGTGGCTAAACAATTTTAATAACATGCCCTTGTTATGGTTAAGTCCGATAATCTCACTATTAATGGCCTTGCTTGCAGCACTTATCTTACGATTTGCTGCCAATAGGTTTGCTGGCATCGCATTTATGGCGAGCGCGCTAAATTGCGCACTGGTGATCGTGACCGCTGCCAGTGCCATGTTTCCGTTTGTATTACCGTCGATTAGTTTTCCTAATCATAGTTTGACCATGTGGGATAGTGTGTCTAGTGAATATACGCTGCGTTTAATGTTAGTGGTGGTGGCGATATTTATTCCAATCATCATTACTTATACGGCTTGGTGTTATAGACGCATGTGGCGCACGGTCACAGTCCAAGAAATTGAGCAACATAGCCATACGGCTTATTAAGTTCAATCGGATAAGATAAAGGAGAATATTTATGTGGTATTTCAGCTGGATATTAGGCGTATTGCTTGCCGTGTCATTTGGCATCATTAACGTGATGTGGTACGAAATGGAGCAATTAGTCGACAATGTGTCTAAGGATCAAGTTTCTAAAGATCAAGAGCCTAAAGACCAAAAGTATATAGATCAAGCAGTTAATCATCCTGTAGATGATGCTCAATCTTTCAATAACAAGGGTCAATAGAAAATGCCAAATGGCGATGCTCAACAATCTGCCACCGCGCTTAATCGGTGGCTAAAAACTCAAAAAATCCACAGCGCTGGACTATTGAGTAAGGGCATCGCACTCGGTGCATTTAATGGCATTGTCATGGTGGTGCAAATGGCGCTGTTAGCCAATATCATTGATTTGGCCGTTTTCAAAAAGTTTGAATTGCAGGCTCTTCAGCCGTGGCTATTGAGCCTTTTGGGATTAGTGTTAGTAAGAGCGGCGTTATTATTTGCCAGTGAATGGTATAACCGCCGTGGAGCAATGGCAATAAAGCAGCGTATTAGGGGGCAGTTACTTGCTCGTTTGTTTGAGCGAGGACCTAGTTTTAGTCATCATTATGGCACGGCGAAATTGAGTACATTATTGCACCAAGGTGTTGACTCTATTGAAGATTATTTTGCGGGTTATCTACCTGTGATAGCTTATTGTAGTGTGATCCCTGGCGCAATTTTACTCGCCGTATTTCCAAATGATTGGCGCTCGGGTTTAGTGTTGATGCTAACAGCGCCATTGGTGCCATTTTTTATGATTTTGATTGGCCATCAAGCGCAAAAACTCAACCAACAACACTGGGCGAGATTATTGCGTATGAGCAGTCACTTTTTAGATGTGATTCAAGGCTTAACCCAGCTTAAAATATTTAACGCGTCACGTCGTGAAATAGACGCAGTAAAAAATATCAGCGAAGACTTTGGCAATCAGACCATGGCCATTCTAAAAGTCGCTTTTTTATCGTCTTTTATGCTGGAATTTTTAGCGTCCATAGCCATTGCATTAGTGGCGGTTATTCTAGGTTTTCGTTTATTGTACGGTGAAGTTGATTACGTATTAGCCTTATGGGTATTGTTATTGGCGCCAGAGTTTTACCTACCGGTTAGGCAACTTGGCGCTCAATATCACGCAAAAATGGCCGGCGTAAGTGCGGCGCAAGACATGATTGATATCTTGCAAGATGATTTATTAAACGACGAATTTTTACTTA
>JABSRV010000214.1 GCA_013214905.1 Psychrobium sp.
TGTCGGTGCGATTGTATTATTTACAATCGCCATTATTTTTCTACCCGATATATTTGATGGAAAAAAACAAAGCAAGCGTAATGATTTTTCCAGCATACCCAGTAAACCTGCCGTCGCCGTGATCCCTGCGAGTGATACAACTGAAAATGCTAAAACATCTAGCAAAGATAACCGCTTGGTGACCGAAAAGGTGATTGAGCAAAGTAGTGGTTCGGCAGAAACATCAAACAAATCGGTGGCATTACCTGTCGTTAAAACGTCAAAACCTGTGACTAAAAGTCAGACCAAGAAACCTGTTATTACCGTCAAGAAGAGTAAAACGACGACAATTGGTAAGTCGTGGGTTATTACGATGGGCACCTTTAGTCAACCAGATAACGTAAAACCATTTTTGAAAAAACTACGAGCAAAAGGATTTACCGCATTTAGCATTCCAAACAATCCAATTGCTGGGCAAATTACTAAGGTTTATGTTGGCCCTGCGATCGATAAAGCCGCGTTAGTGAAATTGCAGCCAAAACTTAAGAAGGCGTTTAAAGAATCTGGATTTATTACGCGTTACGATCCGTTACAGCGATAAAGGCCAAAGCGAATAATAATTGTTACAGTAATATAATCGGTCAATTCCCCTGAAATGTAACAATGTTTGAGCATTTAAAAAAAAGGATGAAAGTTATGCTAGGAATTTCACAAAATGTTGGTAGAATTCGCGCAAATTTGCAAGGAGTATCACAGTTATGAATATGATTTGGATTGATTACGCGATTCTAATCATTATAGGTTTGTCTACGTTAATCAGTTTAACACGCGGTTTTGTCAAAGAAGCGCTGTCGTTAGTGGTTTGGGTCGCGGCCTTTTTTGTGGCGAGCCAGTTTTACGCCGATCTTGCGGTATATTTTACCCAAATTGAAGATCAAATGGTGCGAAATGCAGTGGCTGTTGTGGCCTTGTTTGTCAGCTGTTTAATACTTGGGGCCATCATTAACTATATCGTTGGCCAACTTGTTGTTAAAACAGGCCTGTCAGGTACGGATCGAGTATTGGGCCTATGTTTTGGCGCCTTACGTGGTGTCTTAATCGTGGCGGCGCTACTCTTTGCAATTGATTCATTTACAACGTTTTCAAGTTCAGCCTGGTGGAAAGACTCTGTTCTTATCCCTGAGTTTGGCATTGTTATCGAATGGTTTTTTGATTATTTAAAGCAAAATTCTAGTTTTTTACCGAAGCAAGTTTAATAAACTCAACTTAGTTTGAGAGAGGAATTGATATGTGTGGTGTAGCTGGCATCGTTGCCTATTCGTCGGTTAATCAGTCATTGTATGACGCATTAACTGTATTACAACATCGTGGTCAAGACGCTGCGGGTATTTGTACAGTAGACGGCGGTAATTTCCGTTTGCGTAAAGCGAACGGTCTAGTACGTGATGTTTTTGAAGTCAAACACATGCAACGCCTACAAGGCAACGTTGGTATTGGTCATGTTCGTTACCCAACTGCAGGAACGTCGACATCGGCTGAAGCTCAGCCATTTTATGTTAACTCTCCATTTGGCATTAGTTTGGCTCATAATGGTAACTTAACTAACTCTAAGCAATTGCAAGAGCATTTGTTTAAAGTGGCAAGACGACATATTAATACCAATTCAGATTCTGAAATTCTGCTAAATGTATTATCTCATGAACTGTCTATTACGCCAGAAATGATCTTGCAACCTGCTGAAATATTTGCTGCCGTTGCTCGCACCATTTAACTTTTTCATGGTGCCTACCCCGCGGTGGCCCTTATTATTGGTCACGGCATGTTGGCATTTCGCGACCCGTTTGGCATACGTCCGCTAGTATTGGGTTCACGCCAAGAGAATGGCCGCACCGAATACATGGTCGCATCTGAGAATGTTGCGTTAGCCGCCATTGGTTTCACATTCTTACGTGATATAGCGCCGGGGGAAGCGGTTTATATTGATGACAATGGTCATTTGCACACGCAGCAATGCGCGAATAACTCTATTCATGCACCCTGTATTTTTGAATACGTCTATTTTGCACGCCCTGATTCTCACATTGATCAAATTTCTGTCTATCAGTCGCGTTTAAATATGGGCAAAAAATTAGGTCAGAAGATCGCCACCCAATGGCGTGATTTAGATATCGATGTTGTTATTCCAATTCCTGAGACGTCGTGTGACGTGGCGTTAGAAATTGCCGGTGAATTGAATTTGCCATACCGTCAAGGCTTCGTTAAGAATCGCTATATTGGCCGTACATTTATTATGCCAGGTCAAAGCATGCGCATTAAGTCTGTACGTCGTAAACTTAATGCCATTGAGAGTGAATTTAAAGGCAAGAACGTATTACTTGTTGATGACTCTATTGTTCGAGGCACTACCTCTGGTCAGATCATTAAGATGGCACGAGAAGCGGGCGCAGCGAAAGTTTATTTCGCATCGGCTGCCCCTGAAATACGCTTTCCTAATGTCTATGGCATTGACATGCCATCGGTTAACGAATTAATCGCCCACGGTCGTGATGTCGAAGAAATTGCTGAGCTTATTGGCGCCGATGAATTAATCTATCAAGACATTGAAGACTTAATTGGTGCGGTTCGCCAAGAAAACCCAGAAATTAAGCAGTTTGAAACCTCAGTCTTTAACGGCATCTACGTCACCGGAGATATCAGCCAAGATTACTTGGATGAAATTACCGGCTTACGAAATGATTCAGCCAAAAAAGGCGCGGAAAGCACCGCTGAAATTTCAAATATAGATTTGCACAACGAAGCTAATTAACTCGTTTCATATGTCGCATCAAACGCACCTCATCGAGGTGCGTTTTTTTTTCGAATTGTTACTTCATTAAGTCCCGAATTCATGTTCCAAGTGCACCAAAGTCAGTAACATATTAGTAATGCAGTACGAACATCTTAACAGCTTTGAAAGGAAAGCCATCTATTATCGTTTTAACAGCGGTGAGAGCTGCCGTTCTATAGGTAGATGGCTCAATCGCCATCACACGACCATTATGCGGGAAGTAAAAAGGAATAAGCCCCCGTATTATGATTATTTCGATGTATCTGCAAATGAATTGGCCATGGCTAGGCGGCAGGTTCCTAGGCACGCTAAGAAAATAGAAAACTTAGAACTCTATGACCTGGTGGTTAATAAAATTGCCAAAGGATGTGAAGTGGTCAAGTAAATCTGTACACAGTTATAGGAGCTTACGCTATTTTCTCGGCGTCATTAGGCTGTGAAGTAAAAGAAGTAAAGCGCAGTGAAGTAAAGGACATATATGTCCTTTATTTATCGCTATTAACAACATAGCGGCACAATATTTCTTTGCCTGTCCAATTTTTCCCTTCAATTTTCCCCCTTGTCCATTTTTTACTATTTTTCACCACTTAAAGAGCATAAAACCAATTACACAAGGACTTCCTCAGACAATGCAGTTATTTTTCGGGCCAAATTGTCATGGATTAAACTTGTGATGAGTTCGACGTTATTGACAACGGATCTATGTATTTAGCTAACAAAACCAATTAGACTCTACTTAGATGGTATTGTTATGTTATAACATAACTATCGGTGCTGGCGTAGGTCGGTAAAATCATCTCTTAAATACAAGGAATACCAATGCAATCTTCTTCGATAGTAGTGAAATTACAAATGCTCTCTATCATGGCATCTGCTCTAATCTTATCAGGGTGTAACAATGAAAATCCATCGGCAGTAAAAACCGCACTTCCCGTTAGTGATTTATCTCGTATAGCTATACAAGAAGCCAACACGAATATGATATATATATTTAATGCTGAAAATATCGATATCATTGGGCAAATGGCTTTACAAAATGCGCCATCTTCGCTTGAAACAAGCCCAAATGGACGATATGTGCTTGCTTTTCAGACTGAGGACAACCGAATTGAAGTAATTGACAGTGGTGTGATTGCAGAAACTCACGGCGATCATGACCATATTACTACTGAAACGCCTAGCTTATTGTCACTTCAGTACTATGGAATTAGGCCAACTAATTATGATATGTCGGATCAGGAAGTATCGATATTTTTTAGCGGCAACGCAGACAGTGGTGAAGGAGCCGAATTTAGAGTTTTAAATGAAGCGTCCATAGGCATTGGAGAAGTTGTTGCAAAACATACATTTGATTATTCGATGTATGGAACCTCTCAAATTTTAGGCGATATACTGTTCACTGGGATTGTTTGGGACAATGAAGGCGCTGACTTTCCTGATAGAGTGTTATGGATGGAACGTGATGGTGATCATTTTCATGGTCAAGGTGTTTTCTCCGAAACATGCCCTTATTTGTTTGGCAGCGCTCAACTAGAAGGTCAGGTGTTTTTTGCTTGCGATGATGGCATGGTGGTGATTGAACCAAACCCTGATGAAAAGTGGGATTTTGCAAGTCACAAGCTTAATTATCCAGCTGAATTGGGTGGAAACTCATGGTTTCAGTCTCTTATTGGATTCAACAATGCCAATAAATTATTAGCCATAGCAGATAATTATCAAATGTTTTTTTTACAAGATAATGAGCTAGTTAAATTTGATTGGAAAGAGAATTCAGAGGATAGAATATTAGGTTACACGACAACTGAAGACGAACTTATTGTTGTGACATCTCAGGGTGACATGCGAGTTTTTGACTCTAGCAATAATTTTAAACTCAGTTATAGCATCACTTTGTGGGAATCTGTACCCGAATTCATTCAAGTCGCTGAGGATAATCTTCCCGTCAAGCTCATAAAAGATAAACGTAGTGGCCATATATTTATTACTGATGAAATTAATAACTTACTGCTTGAGGTCAGCCGATCATCTACTCCTCAGGTTGTAGCCCATCAATTGAGTTATAAACCTGGGCAAATTGCGTGGTTGGGTACGACCAAAGGACATATTAAGCAATAATTAATACCATTCGCATTAATGATGTGATCTTGCTGTGCGCCGAAAAAATAGACTAGAACACATATTCTTCGTTCCAGACTGAACATAAGCACCTACGTTCTGTAGGCGAGGCGCGCGAGTAGGACGCTGTAGCCTTATTGCACCGGTGAACCGCTTTTTAATGCGAATGGTATAACCCTCACACCGATCAAGTCTGACAAGTTACCCATTTTCTATGGATTACCTGTCAGATTTAAATTTACCCAAAGTCGAAATTAGAGAAGCTATGAAAATATTCAAACTGATAATAATAATAAATTTATTATTGATGATGAGCGCTTGTAACTGGTCTAAGGAACAAATTGAATCACAACAACAACAACAACAACAACAACATTCAAATTCAAATTCAAAAATAAAGATCAAAGTAGTACTGTCACCAGAAGAAATATTAAATAAGGACTTACTTATCTTCATCAGTCATTACGGATTAACTGGCGACCCCACCATTGGTCGAGAGCTACCTTCAATTGATGAGCCATTGGCACAACTTGGCGCTAAACTTTTTTTTACCAAAGCGCTTTCCAGTAATTTGGATGTTGCCTGTGTTAGTTGTCACCATCCTTCATTAGGTGGTGGTGATCTGTTAGCGCTATCAATTGGCGTCGACGCAGAAATTCCCGACTTGCTAGGTCCTGGCCGAAGACATAGCAGCGCAGAAGAATTTTACGATGGTGGGCCGACGGTTCCACGTAATGCACCGACCACCTTTAATATTGCTATGTGGGATAAGGTGCTGTTTCATGATGGCCGGGTTGAAAGTTTAGGGGGTACCCAAAACTCGAATGGAGATGATGGTAAAGGGATTCGAACGCCTGAAGTTCAATTTGGCACCATTGACATTAATGCTGGCGCTAAATTAAGAGTTGCACAAGCTCGTTTTCCTGTC
>JABSRV010000215.1 GCA_013214905.1 Psychrobium sp.
GTGGGGCCAATTGCATTAGGGGTCGCACAAACCGCGAATATGGATTTGTCCATCATGGCGGGTGCGGTCATTAGTGGCGCGATGTTTGGAGACAATTTATCTATTATTTCCGATACCACCATTGCAGCAACTCGTACTCAGGGCTGTGAAATGAAAGATAAATTCCGCGAGAATTTACGTATTTCGTTACCTGCTGCTGTATTGGTTATCGTATTGCTTTTCGTGCTAGGAGACAATGCTACTTTGCCCCCAACGGGTGATATTGAATGGTTAAAGGTATTGCCATACATCGCTATTCTTTGTTTGGCCGTTGCTGGAGTGAATGTTTTTGTGGTGCTTGGTAGTGGTATATTCTTTGCCGGTGCGGTCGGTTTTCTACAATTGCCAGATTATACGTTACTTGGTTTTAGCAAAGATATTTACGCCGGTTTTAGCTCGATGCAAGAAATCTTTATCCTGTCGTTATTTATTGGCGGCTTAGGCGCGGTGATGAGTGCGCAGGGTGGCTTGGCCTTCATTGTTCGATTTATCGAAAATATATTAGCCAAATTTAGTAAAGATCAGAACAAAATCAGTGCACCAGCTGCCGAGTTAGGTATTGCGGCTGTGGTGAGTTTAACAAACGTAGCGACCGCTAATAATACGGTGTCCATTATTGTCGCGAGCGGCGTGGCAAAAGATTTGGCGCAGGCGCACAACGTGACGCCCAAACGTAGCGCAAGCATTTTAGATATATTTGCTTGTAGTGTTCAGGGCGTCTTACCTTATGGTGCACAAGCGCTGATGTTAGGCGCAATGTTCTCACTATCTCCTGTCGACGTAGCAATACACGTGTTTTACCCGATGTTATTAGCCGCAGCGGCAATATTGACCATTACCTTGCGTAAGCGTGATTAAACAAAGTAGCTTGTCAAATTATGATCACAAAAGGCAAAATAAAGACAAACTAGTGTATTTCTAAGTTTATTGATCTTATGCTGTAATATTACACTTGGCTAAGGCCTGCTCTTTTGACTTATTTCCACGCTGCAAGGCAACCCATTCTAGATCGTGAGCAAAATCTATTTGCTTACGAATTGCTGTTTCGAGATGGGATCTCTGATGCCTTTCCAGACATTGATGGCGACGAAGCGACCTCACGGATAATTGCTAATAGTCAATTCGATTGCTCATTATCAGATTTTACCGGTAGTAAGCCAGCATTTATCAATTTCACCCTTGATGCCTTAGAAAAGAAATACCCATCGTTGGTACCTAAAGATCAGCTAGTCGTTGAAATATTAGAAACAGAGCGCCCTACTAAACGGCTGTTGCAACAAGTTGTTGAGTTGCATAAAACCGGATATGTTATCGCTCTAGATGATTATATTCATACGCCTGTTTGGCGTCATTTTTTTCCGTACATCAGTATCCTTAAAATAGATTTTCTGGTCACCAGTGAACAGACTATTAAGGAGATTATTCAGGCTTTGCAAGGCTTTCCTCATATTAAACTGTTGGCAGAAAAAGTTGAAACTCATCAGCAATATGAATTTGCCCTCAATTTAGGATTTTCATATTTTCAAGGCTACTTTTTTGCACGACCCGCGCCGATGAGCGCAAAAGTATTGTCTGCCGGTCAATTTTCTTTAACAGAACTATTGCATGAAATAAACCAGCCAGAGCTCGATCTTACTAGGGTGATTAAAGCTTTTGAATTAGACGTTAATCTAGCGTACAAATTATTACGCTATAGTAATTCGCCTTTATTCTCGGGCCGCCAAGAAATCTCTACGATTAAGCAGGCGATTGTCACGTTAGGGCAAACAGAATTACGAAAATTTATCTCAGTATTATTTTCAGCGCAAATGATGACAGACAAGCCGCCAGAATTAATGGCATTGTCGCTAACACGGGCGAAATTTTGTGAAGGCCTTGCTCAAAAAACTCCACGTATGATCAATGCTAATGTCGCGTTCTTAACCGGCATGTTGTCACTTATTGATGTTATATTGGGCCAAGATATGGCACTCGTTATGGCAAAATTACCGCTGGCAGCTGATATCAGGGAAGCGCTGGTTTTAAACCAAGGTGATTTAGCCGCTTTGCTTGGTGTGGTGCGAAGTTATGAAAATAGTCAATGGCAGCAATCTGCACAACAGCTTGATGCATTGAATATAGAGCAGGATTTGCTTCCTAGTATCTATCGTGATGCAGTAGCTTGGTCTAACGAGAGAATGGAATATATGTTAACCGAAAGCTAAGGCATTAAAGCCGCTGTTGAACAGCGGCTTTATATTTTTATCACGTGTTATTGTAATTGATATTACAATTTAGCAAAACAGCGCTGTGCGGCAGCTAAAGTCGCGGAAATATCGTCATCTGTGTGCGCTGTAGATAAGAATCCAGCCTCATACGCTGATGGCGCTAAGTAGATGCCTTCTTCTAACATCAAGTGGAAAAACTTGTTGAAACGAGGGATGTCACATTGCGTTACCTGCTCAAAACAGCTCACTTCTTGTTGCGTGGTAAAAAAGAAACCAAACATGGCGCCAACATAGTTAATGGCCAATGGAATATTTTCTTTGCTAGCGGCTTCTTGTAATCCTAGCGCGAGCTTTTTTGTCATGGCTGCTAGTTTATCGTGCAAGCCTGGCTCACATAATAATTCAAGTGATTTTAGGCCTGCCGCCATCGCGATAGGGTTGCCAGATAATGTGCCCGCTTGATATACCGGCCCCGTTGGCGCGATATATTGCATTACTTCTCTTTTGCCGCCAAAGGCGCCAACAGGCATACCGCCGCCAATGACCTTACCTAGCGTGGTAATATCTGGAACAACGTCGTAATAGGCTTGTGCACCGCCAAGAGCTACGCGAAAACCAGTCATTACCTCGTCAATAATATACAACGCGCCAAACTCGTCACATACGGACCGTAGTTTTTGCAAGAAATTATCTTTTGGCGGAATGCAATTCATGTTGCCGGCAACTGGCTCCACAATAATACAAGCGATCTCGTCGCCGTATTGAGCAAACAAGGCTTTAACTGACTCAATATCGTTATAAGTAGCTGTTAGTGTATGCTTGGCAAAGTCAGCCGGAATGCCCGGTGAGCTCGGTTGGCCCAAGGTCAATGCACCAGAACCGGCTTTAACCAGTAATGAGTCGGCATGACCGTGATAACAACCTTCAAATTTAAGGATTTTGTCGCGATTAGTAAAACCACGAGCCAAACGAATCGCGCTCATGGTCGCTTCGGTGCCTGAGCTAACCATGCGCACTTGTTCCATTGACGGCACAAGTTGGCGCACTTTCTCTGCCATGGTAATTTCAAGTTCGGTAGGCGCGCCAAAGCTTAAACCAAACGCTGCTTGGTCAATGACCGCTTGGCGAATTTCTGGATGATTATGACCTAAAATCATTGGACCCCAAGAGCCCACGTAGTCGATATAATCCTTACCGTCGGCATCGGTAATGGTTGCTTTGTCAGCTTTAGTGATGAACAGTGGACTGCCACCAACGCCAGTGAAAGCGCGAACAGGGGAATTTACTCCGCCAGGAATAACGTCTTGTGCTTGTTCGAATAATTGTTGTGAACGACTCATCTTAAATCCTTTCTATTTGCTGATGCTTTTATTGCTATACCAATTTACCGCACATTCATGTTGCTGAACCTGATCGCTTACGCCTAAGGTTAGGGCGAACAGAGCCATGCGGATCAATACGCCGTTTTCAACTTGACGGAAAATAGCCAAATTAGGATTGAGATTTAAATCGGTATCCAATTCGTTGGCTTCGCTGCGTGAATCGCGCGGTAATGGATGCATAATAACGGTGTTTGATTTACAGTGCTGGGTATAAATTTGCTGATTTAGTCGAAACTGACCGCGATATAAGTTAGCTTCTGCTGGGTCGTCAAATCGCTCTTCTTGAATGCGAGTGAGGTATAAAATGTCAGCGTCCAAATTCCCTTCAAGTTGGTCATGAATAATGACACGATGACCCGCGTCTTCAATAATGGAGATTACCTCGTCTGGCATCGCTAATTCTTTCGGTGAAATAAGACTAAAGGTAATGTTGTCGTAGTTGGCCAATAGTTTTGATAACGAATGTACGGTGCGCCCATACTTTAAGTCACCGACCATGGCGATATGCATATTGTCGATGGTCTTTAGATTGCTCGCTAACTCTTTTTCAATGGTATAAAGATCTAGCAGCGCTTGTGTTGGGTGCTCATTAGCTCCGTCACCGCCATTAATCACCGGTACCATCGAGCCTTGAGAAAACTCTGACACAGAACCCGATTGAGGATGACGCATCGCAATAACATCGGCATAACTGCTTAGCACGCGAGCCGTATCATACAGTGATTCACCCTTGCTAAGCGCCGAAGTCGCCATACCAGTGGTTTCACGAACAAAACCGCCTAATAAGTTGAACGCGCTACCAAAGCTGACTCGAGTACGAGTACTTGCTTCAAAAAACATGTTACCTAATATCGCGCCGTCTAATACTCGGGTACGTTTTTCACGTTTAGCGTAGGGCAGCATCATGTCTGCGGTGCTAAAAATGGTTTGAATGGAGTCGCGATCAAATTGCTTAACAGACAATATGTGCTTACCGGTGAACTGATCCATGGGCGAACCTTATGCAGTTGAACGTTATACCTATACCGACAATTATCTGACCATTTGACCTGGTTAAAATCAACTATTACATCGTTGCTCTCAATCTTAATAGCAAGCTATTAGTCAATCGAGCGCCTTGTATTAATTAAATTTTCCTACGCACAACAAGACCACATATTTATCGGAATTGGTATTACTGACAAGCGCTAACAATTTTAGCGCCGATTTATGCGGCGAAATATAGCAGAATTCTGGCCTTTGCTAAAGCATTGACGGCCGATTCGTTATGATTTTTGCGTGACATGCAAGTGTTTTAACAGCGCACGCCAACTAATAAGACCAATTGGGCGTTGCTCATTTTGGCTCAATATTAAAATGTAACCACGGCGAAGTTCTTTTAAACATCGATAAGCTTCGGCTAGTGTGGCGTTTGCAGGCAGCGTTTGCAATTGAGTCAAAACGATATTGTCGTCACCATAACCCATGAGATTAGAAGGCATAAAGTATTGCGGCTCACTAGCCTCAATTTTAATGAGGGGCAGTCGACTACTGTCGTGCTCTTTCCAAGGTTGGTCATCGCTAAATAAGGTGAATTTTCGACGCATTAATGCAATCACGCCGGTATCTTGCAAACTGAACATCACGGGTGAGGTTTTGTAGTTGAGTTTTTGAATATCAAGCTGAGCAAAAAACAGCGATTTTTGTCCGAAAAATTGCTGAGCCAATAAAATGGCCGGCACAATCACTAACAAACTAGGGAATATAATCGCTGCATTGCCAGACATTTCCAGTACGGCAACTAGGGCGGCTAACGGTGCATTGAGGCTGGTGGCCATCATTGCAACCATGCAGATCATCACGGTTAATGAAGCGAATGGTGTCAATTGAGGGAAAAACGGAATAATAGACCAAACCAATACGCTGCCAAGCAGTGCCCCAATGGCATATAACACGCCAATAACGCCACCGGGAATGCCTAATCCAAGCGCACAAACGGTGGCGACAAATTTTCCAACCAAGACCATGATCAGAAATGATAGCTCTGGATTGTCGGAAAAGGCGATGCTTAGTGCGCCAATATCTGTGCCCATAATATTAGGAACAAACCAAGCGATGCCGCCAACGATAATGCCAGCAAGGGGCAAACGGATGCTCATGCGCACATTAGCAGAGAGCTTCATAATGCCTAATAACGAGCGATTAAAAAGTACAGCGCTCAAACCAACAATAA
>JABSRV010000216.1:0-4005 GCA_013214905.1 Psychrobium sp.
GCGAACACAATAACTGGGAGGCCAACAAATAGAGCAATCCAATAAACCACTGCAGCGCTTGCTTCAATGTTATGGAAGGCTTCTTCCTTGTCCAATTTCACGACCATGCCTAAATTGTGCTGGGGCAGGTAGCGCCAGACGGCAAGGGTCTCTTGTTGTCGGTAGTCAATTGAATCACCAAATCCACTTAGTCCTTGAACGGCTTTTTGTACCGGCTTATCCGTTCGAGAATTAAAGGTTACTTCGACGTTATCGCTGCCTGGCGTATAAAAACGTAAAGGGGAAATAAATACAGCCTTCTCGTCTTTTAGTTTTGCCAAAATAGTTTCGCCAGTGCGGTTTAATGCGGTGTAATCATTAATGATACTGTCTAGTTTTGAAGGGTAAACTTGCACGATTAGTGCGCCAATAGTTTCAACACCTAATTTTATTGGTGCGGCGACAAACGCTGAAAATTGGTTGTTATCGCCCAAATAGTGGGTGAATTTGGAATAAGTGGGTTGACCGTTGCGTAGCACTTTTTGCGCAATGGTGGCAAACGCGCTTTGGTTTAATACGCCGGTGTAAATATTGCTACCAAAATCATGCTGGTTATTTAAGGCAAGAATTACATGGCCCTTTTTAGTCACCAAATATACATTATTTAATGATTGTTGGGTGCCCAGCTCCTGGAATATAGGTCTAAGTTTGGCGCTGTTGTTAATAAATCCTGCTGATGTGGTGCCTTGTTCATATTGATGGCTAAGTGTTAACAGCGAATTTACCACGGTTGGTCTTGTCGCCATGATCTCAAGCACCTGCTTTTCTCGATCGAACAGCGCAGTAATCATTTGGTTCTTTTGCTCAAGTATTGACTCGAGTTGATTCATTACTTCAGTGTGCTGACTAATCCGTGCGTTTCGCAGACTATAATACTCTGCAGAAAACATCGGTAATAAAATGCCTAATGTTAAGATCAGTAACAACTTGTTTCTAATGCGATTCATGCTCAATTTCCTTATTGACTCAATGAATTAGCTTACGCTAGGTGAGAACGGTATTGACGAAGTTAGAGAAACGGTGAGATTGGTAAATACGGAATATATTTGGATGCAACATACGGCGAAATTCCTTTTAAGCCAAAATTGATACTACTTTAGTTACTATTTATCAACATAACACAAATTTTCAAAAGTGTAACTATTGTGTATTTATTTGTATTAACGTTAATAAATTAGCGTTATAAGTTGTTTTATTTACTGGATTTATACGATAATCCGCCAATGATTCAAAAATAGAAAAGAGGGTAGCGTGTTTTATCTTTATCATTCCAACAAATTAGATGTGCTAAAAATCATTTTGGCCCACATGCTCAAAAGCGACCCGCAGCAAAACCCTTTTGCCAGTGAAAAAATATTAGTGCAAAGCCCAGGTATGGCGCAGTGGCTTAAAATCGAATTAGCGAAAGAGTTGTCGATATGCGCCAATATTGAATTTCCGCTGCCGGCGAGTTTCATTTGGCAGACCTTTGTTGACGTATTAGGTGATGTGCCAAAACGTAGCGCATTTAACAAAGACGCCATGGCGTGGCATATCATGGCGCGATTACCACACCACATTGATAAAGATGAATTTAGTGAGTTAGCGTCTTACCTTAGTGATGATGACCCGTTAAAGTGGTATCAATTGGCCTATAAAATTGCCGATATTTTCGATCAATACTTAGTATATCGCCCGTATTGGATACAAGCGTGGCAGTCAGGCAGTTTGCAATATAGTGAGCAACAACCTTGGCAGGCCATCTTATGGCACGATTTAGCCAAAACCATTATCGACAGCGGGCAAAGCCATTATCACCGCGCCAACTTGTATGAGCATTAAATCGATGCCCTCAAGCAAGATGACGTTAAGGATAAATTACCGCCGCGTATCTTTATTTTTGGTGTATCAGCGCTCGCGCCGAAATACCTTGAAGCTCTGCAAGCGATTAGCGAACATTGTGACGTGCATTTTTTCCTTAATAATCCGTGTCAGGTGTATTGGGGAGATATTTTAGACGCCAAATGGGTCAGCAAGATGGCGGGGCAGCAGCGTAAAAAATTAAACCTTAGCTCGTTCGAGCAACAAAATGATGGTGAGATGTTGGTGGATGATTCCCATCCATCAATGTTTGATGGCCAGGGGCAATTGCTGGTGGGTAATCCATTGTTAGCTTCTATGGGTAAAATGGGACGTGACAATCTCGCGTTAATGGTTGGTTTGCAAGCACAAGAAATTGAAGCCTTTGTTGAACATGATGTCGAGCATGATAACTCAAGTTTACTTGGCCAAATGAATAACGATATTTTGCACCTTAACGATCCCACTTTTATCGCCCGCAACGAGCAAGACTTAACTAATATTAGCGCGCGTAAAATGATTGATAGTGATGATCATTCCATCGTTATTCATAGTTGTCATAGCCCGATGCGTGAAATTGAAGTATTGCACGATCAGCTATTGGCGATGTTTGAGGCTGATCCAACCCTAACACCCAAAGACATTGTGGTGATGATGCCCGACGTTAATAGTTACAGCCCGTATATTCAGGCTGTCTTTAGCATGGCGAAACATCGCATCGATTTTTCTATCTCTGATCGCAGCGCGCAGCAAGAGAACCCTATTTTATTAAGCTTTTTTACCTTGTTGCGTTTACCGCAATCGCGTTTTCACAGCAGCGAGTTATTTTCCTTGCTTGAAGTGCCTGCGATCATGGAAAAATTTGAGCTTACTTCAACTGATTTAGACAGCCTAAAAATGTGGATAGACGAGTCGGGCATTCGTCATGGCTTGGGCGGACAGCAAAATGCTAATAACACCAACAGCTGGCAGTTTGGCCTTAACCGCATGTTTAAGGGCTACAGTGTTTTAGAAGAGGGCGGCTTAGAAGAAGGGGGATTAGAAGACGGTACCAGTTCCGGTAACGAACATGGTTTATGGCAACAAATGCTGGCTTATCCTGAGTCAAGTGGCATGGCCGCAGAGAAGTTGGGGCAATTGGCGACGTTTATTCAACTTATCGAACAATACAGCGAGCTATTAGCTGGCGCGAAATCGTTTAGCCAGTGGCAAAGCATCATCAGTCGCATGTTAGCGGCGTTTTATCAGCCAAGCGAAGAAAACGATCAACAGTTATTATTGATCGAGCAAGCATTGGTGACGTGGCAGGAAGAGTTAACATCGGCGGATTATCAACAAGACATCGCCGCAGAGATTATTATTGAGCATCTGTTATCTAAATTAGGCCAAGGCCAATCTGGTCAACGATTCTTGGCCGGTAAACTCAATTTTTGTACCTTAATGCCTATGCGATCAATCCCGTTTAAGGTGGTGTGCATTCTAGGCATGAACGACGGGGCATACCCGCGAACGATTGCGCCCATTGGTTTTGACTTAATGAGTGATGACGTGCAAAAAGGCGATCGTAGTCGCCGTGACGACGACAGGTATCTATTTTTAGAAGCGGTATTAAGCGCGCAGCAAAAGCTTTACCTAAGTTATTGTGGACGCTGCATTAAAGACAACAGCGTGCGTGGCCCTAGCGTGTTAGTAACCGAACTGACCGACTATTTGACCCAAAGTTATCGATTAGCGCCATCGAGCGATGTCGAAAACGCAACGACGTTAGAGCAATGCAGTGAGCAGCTATTGGCTCATCTCACGACCGAACACGCATTAGCGCCATTCTCAGCGCAATACTTTGTTCAAGGTAATGATCAAAGCAATAGCTTGTTCTCTTATCAAACCGATTGGTTAGCGGCATTAAACGTAGCGCCAGATGAGATAACGCCGCCCAAAGCATTATTAAGTGATGCGCTGGCGTTAAATCGTGAACATGACGTTATTGACGTCACGCAACTGATCCGTTTTTTCAAACAACCTTGTAAATGATTGAAAATATTAATTCTGGAATCGTCAATTTTTCATTTAAAAATTTAATAGACTTGTCGGAAAATTTGACGGCCTCACCCCAATGACTTAATATCC
>JABSRV010000216.1:4015-5818 GCA_013214905.1 Psychrobium sp.
TTAATTTAACGATCTCGAAGGTGAGCTTAGCGACAGCGAGCCCTTTGATCCCGACGGGTTAGTTAGTTATCAAATAAAAAACAGCCTATTAGCCAGTTATCTGGCTGGTGATGCCTCACAAACCATGAATAACTTACGCGCGCAGGGCATATTGCCACACGGTCATTTCGCCGACATTTATCTTGATCAACAAACCGAGCCTATGCAAGCTTTGGCTAATGAAGTGAAGCCGCATTTAATTGAAAAACTAGACGACGTTGAAGTTGATTTACAATTTAATATCGATATTGAACAGTCAAGCCGAATATTCACCTTGCAAGGCTGGTTAAAGCAACACGTAGCGCCCAATGTGTTAATTCGGGTTAAGTCTGGCAAGGGCAACGCCAAATTCTTTATGGAATGTTATCTCGATTATTTATGCTTTAACGCGGTGAAATCAAACGACTGCACCAGCGGCGATTTATTGATGTTTTGCCAAGACGGTCAATGGCGATTTTCAGCCATGCCAGCAGCGCAAGCACAAACGCATTTACAACGCTTAATTACTCTGTATTTAAATGGTCAGCGCTTGCCCATTCCATTTTTTATTCAATGCGCGTGGGATTACATTAATGGCTGTTTTGATGACAAAAACCTGAGCATAATAATGGACGAGAAAGTGCAAGCCAAAAGCGATAAAGCATTACAAAGCCGCTTTGACGGCGGTTTCATGATGACCGGTGAAGGAGAAGATCCTTACATTGATCGCTGTTTTTCAGGATTGCCCGACGAGGTTAAGCAACAACTAAAAGAGTATGCTATCGACATTTTATTGCCGCTGCGCCAACAACTAGAGGAGCTGGGCAATGAGTGATAACCAACCCTGTTTAGTTAACGAAAATAACCAGCCACACTCGTTAAACGTGATGGCCTTGCCACTGCATGGTCAGCGACTCATTGAGGCGTCAGCTGGCACCGGAAAAACCTATACCATCGCCGGATTATACCTGCGATTGTTGCTTGGTCATGGTGAGAGCGACAATAAACATCAAACGCCGCTGCTGGTGGATCAAATATTAGTGGTTACTTTTACTGAGGCGGCAACGAGCGAGTTAAGGGAACGTATTCGCGGGCGTATAAAACAAGCACGCCATGCGTTTTTAGCCAGTTACAGTGACGATTTTTTAATAAAACAGCTGTTAGCAGAAAATAGCGATCACGTGCTCTGCGCGCAAATCTTATTGCAAGCCTTACAACAAATGGACGAGGCCGCCATATTTACCATTCACGGCTTTTGTCAGCGCATGTTAAAACAACATGCCTTTGAGTCGGGCAGTTATTTTGAAACCGAGTTTGTTACCGATGAATCGGGCATTCGCAGTCAGGTGATTGAAGATTTCTGGCGCGAGCATTTTTATGCGACCCAAGATCCGCAAGATTATGCCTTGGCCAAATTAGTACGTGGTTATTGGCCTAATCCCGACAAGTTATTACGTGAAATATCGAGTTATTTAAGCAACGCGTTTCTCAAAGTTGAAGCGGCGGGCAGTGACCAATCGTTTAAAGAACGCCTTTCCGACATTATTGGCTTAATCGATGCGTTGAAAAAGAGCTGGCTTTTGATAAGCGGTGATGTGCTGGCAGACATTAGTAGCAAAGACATTGATAAGCGCAGTTACAGCAGTAAAAACCTGCCTAAATGGATTGACGAAGTAACGCAGTGGGCGCAATCGCCAAGCAATGATTTACAGGTATGTAAGAATATTTATCGCTTTGGCAGCGTGATGTTGGTGGAGAAAACCAAAAGTGGTGAGGCACCAAATT
>JABSRV010000217.1 GCA_013214905.1 Psychrobium sp.
AGCCCGTGTTGGAGACCAAGACGCCTTAGTCACCGCCTCTCGCAATAGCAATGCCACTATATTGGGACTTGGCAGTGCTGGCGGAACTACAGGTACAGGAGGCGACGCGATGAGCGCTAGTGATGTTATCTCTCTTATCGCCGCCCTTGGCAATAAGCCATCAGTCCAAGACGACTAAAACCTGCGATACAAGTTTTAACCAGCAACAGGCCATGCTTGTTGCTGGTTTTTATTGAGTAAGCTGCACACCTATTAAATACGGTTAAGCTTCAAGTCCAAACGGATCATCAATGCTATATGATGGCTTGGTAAACCACTTGGCGCCCTGCTCATTCATGTAGAAATGATCTTCTAAGCGCACGCCAAATTGGCCTGGAATACAAAGCATTGGTTCATTCGAGAAACACATGCCGATAGCTAACGGCGTTTTATCGCCGCGTACTAAATATGGCCATTCATGAATGTCTAAGCCGATGCCATGCCCCGTACGGTGCGGTAATCCTGGTAATTGATAATCAGGTCCGTAACCTTCAGCGGCTAATAATGCGCGAGCGCTGATGTCTACGCTTTCACAAGTCGCGCCTAATGTCGCTGCATTAAATGCGGCCGCTTGCGCGTCTTTTTCATGCTGCCAAACTTTACGCTGTGCTTCATTCGCTTCACCAAAAACATAACTACGGGTGATGTCTGAGTTATATCCCTCCACTAAACAGCCAGTATCAATCAATACCATGTCGTCTACTTCAAGGCACTTTGGCGCTTTAACACCGTGGGGGAACGCGGTGTCTTGTCCAAACAAAACGATGCAAAAGTAAGAGCCTTTTGCTGCGCCAACACGCAAATGTGCTTGATGAATAAAATTGGTCACCTCAACAGTGCTAATGCCAACACGTAAAATCTTGGCTACCGCTTTATGCACTTCCATCGTCATGTCTTTAGCACGTTGCAGCAATGCAATTTCAACGAGTGATTTATGCATACGACAACCCGCAGTTATCGTTTTACTTGAGATAAAATTAAGCGCTAACCCTCGTGCATTTGCCGCTTGAATAAGACCGTCTGCCAAAAAGAATGAGCACGACTCGTCAACCGCGATATCACCGCGGTTGATATCTGACTTAGCTAACATATCAATACATAAATCATAAGGCGATTGATGCTCTTGCCACGTTACAATGGGCGCTTGAAGTACAAGAAAACCAGCAATGGTATCTTCTTCAAAATGCGGCGCTATGTAACTAAGTTCGCCATTGGCAGGCAATAACGCGCCAACCATACGTTCTGACGCGCCCCATTGCATGCCGGTGAAATACGTTAAGTTAGTCCCTGCATTGATATATAGTGCGCCAATATTATGCTCGCGCATTAACGCCTGTGCATGGTTGATGCGCGCTTGATATTCATCCAAGGTAATCGGCTTAATATCAAGCGTCATGTTTTGTAATTTCTTTAATTCTTCAAGTGCGGTAGAACCGCCAACACCAATGGTCATTTTATGCTTCTCTTAGGTTGTATATTGTATGCAATTATAAGTTAACTCGTAGGTTCATGCTAGTGCAATCAGCAAAAACACTGTTTGAACTAGACATGGGCGACTGGACTTGAACATGAGTTTTTTTCTAATCCACTATTAATCACAATGCAAACTGTGCGACGGGCTAATGCTGGCGGTGCGATAGGCAATAACAGCCACCGTTAGCCAAGTCACTAACGACACCAACAAGGCTACTAAGGCGTAAACAAACACAGACTGAGTAATGCGATCATTAAAGTTATTTAGCCAGTCATTGATAAAATAAAAGGCTAACGGAAAGGCGATAAACACACTGCCTGCAAGTAAGGTTAGTGACTCCTTGCTCAATAGAGCAATGAGGGATAGTCGAGATGCACCAAGCACTTTTCTAATGGCGACTTCTTTGCTGCGTTGCTGCGTTGCTGAGCGCTAAAGGCGGCCAAGCCAAACATGCCAACACAGGTTAAAAATACGGCCAACGCCGAGAATATCACCACCATTTTCACCAACTTATTTTCACCTCGATACAACTGTTGATAGTTCTGCGCGACCAATTGTATTTCAACGGCATTAACGCCTAAGCGCTGTGTGACAAAATCACTAATTGCCTGTTTGGTGCTCATTGAGTATTGATCGACCACTTCAATCACTAATGAGTAAACACCGCCCACCGCCATGCCACAGACGAATAAGGTTGGTACGACATTTTCTCGAGCAGAGCCAATTTTCACGTCTTTAATCACCCCAATAATTTTGCCCTGCACGTGCTGATAAGGTCCAGCGCAAAATTGCCAAACCTGACCAATCGCTTGCTGCGCCGTTTGATAACCCGCCGCCACTAACAACGACTGTGGAATAATAATGCCCGCTGTACGTTGTTGCTGATTAAACCAATCGCTTTGATAAGTCGTTGAAAAGTCACGTCCCGCTATGAGCTCTAACCCTAATGCTTGCACCGCGTTAAAACCAACGCCTGCAAAACCAAGTTCGACATCAAAACTAGCAATGCCCGGTATAGATTCCACAAACGCCCCGGCATGGGTAGAGTTGGTTAAGTCAAAATCAGCTGGACTCACCGATACAACGCCATCAATAGCACTAAGTGATTGATAAAATGGCTGAGAGTCACCGGCATATCTAGCACGGTCAACCGCTGACTTTTAGCGTAGTTCACCGGTAAATTCTGTAATAAATTAAGCTGTAAATACAGACTGATGGCAGCAATGATCAAAGCAATCGACAACGCCGATTGCAATACCATCAACGACTTTTCTAACAATAATCGCGCTTTTGCCGCGACTAAAATCACCACTAAGTACCCGTCTAACGCTAAACGACGAGATAAATAGCGCAGGGGATAAACCAGATAATAAGCCAATCACTAAGGTAGACGACAATATAATCGCCGAAAATTGTGACCAACTGCCAATGACTAATTCTCTCCCAACCAATTGATTAAAGGCAGGCAATAGTAATTCAACCATCGCACAAGCGATAAGGGTTGCAAGCAAGGTAAATAACACCGACTCACTTAAAAACTGTGCAACCAATTGCCATTTACTGGCGCCTAAAACCTTGCGTACACCAACTTCTTTCGCACGAAGCCCAGCTTGCGCAATGCTCATATTAATGTAGTTAAAGCTAGAGATAAGCACTAACAACAGACTCAGCGCAATACTAATAGTCACTGTTTTAAGGCTACCGCCCTGCTTCATATCGCTGTTAAAATTATCTGCTAAATGAATATTTAGCATAGGCTGCAGCGTATATTGAATTTCGTTGCGCTCGTCACGCCAAATTTTATTAAAAGCGACTGTCATTTTAGCTTCAACATCCGAGATGTAGGCGCTGGGCAATAGTTTTAAATAAGTGAATGCGTGTTTACCAATCGCGTTCATATGCGCCTGTCCCGAGACTATTGAGTCAATAGCGTAATGGCTGTTATCGCGAAAATCTTCGAACACTGCGCTTACGGTTAGTGTTTTGTTGCTATTAAGCAAGGTCATGTCCATAGCAACCGCATTAACAGCTCAAGCCCTTTGAGCCAACGAATCGATGACGTACGTCAACAAATTCAGCAAACGCGCCTCGACGCTCAGCGCCAAAGCCAATACTTAAGCACCTTGATGCGCCACCTTGATATTGCAATTTTGGTGATTAATGAGCAAGGTGACATTGTGCAGCACAATCCCACCAGCGCCTTGTTGTTAGTGCCCTAGCTCGACAACATTGCGCAATTAGCGCAGCTAGGTCAGTTTATCGCGCTTAACGAGCATAATCGCCGCGCGACACTGCCTTGGCTATTAGGCGATATACAAGATACGTTATCGGTGCATGTCAGCAGCTGTAAAATTGATGGTGAGCGATTAAAGTTGGTGAGTTTGTCGTTAATAAATCAAGCGCTTAATGCCAATGAGCAACAAGCGTATAAACGACTAACCCGAGTATTAACGCATGAGGTGGCAAACTCTATTACCCCACTAGCGTCTTTGGCTCAAACCGCGGTCACTTTGCTACCAGACGATTTAACCTTTACCGACAGCGAGGACAAAGACGATTTACACTTAGCGCTAACCACCTTAAGCACACGCTCGCAGCACTTAAGTGAATTTATCAAAAGCTTTCATCAAATTAGCGCGTTGCCAGCGCCAAATTTGCAACAAATTGAACTTAGTAGTTTGATAAAACGAGTGGTGAGCTTGTTTCATGGCCAAGCAAAGGACGATAGTGTGAATTTGCTTGTTAAGGTACAAGACAGTTGTTTGGTGATGGCTGACGCGGCGCAAATAGAGCAAGTGATCATTAATATTGTCAACAACGCCCTATTCGCTCTTAAGCGTCGAGATATAAAAACTTCAACAAATAAATAAATTATACTGACTTTGTCGATCAGTGATAAACAGCAATTATTGTTAGACATTGCTGATAACGGCGATGGCATTGCGGCGCATGTGAAAGAACATATATTTGTGCCATTTTTTACTACAAAACAACAAGGCTCAGGCATTGGCCTAAACTTGTCACGGCAAATTATGCTGCAACACGGCGGCGACATAAGCTGCATTGAACAGACACAACCAGATACCTGTTTTAGACTATCTTTCGCCTAACAGTTTCTTTAACCAGTTTTGTTTTCTTGCCAAAGACGCAACAAATTTTTGGCAAAGACTTTATCTTTACCCTGCGCTTTGCCGACATATAAATTGAAAGTAGAACCGTCGGTATGCTTAACGGTTATCACTGTATCAATCTCATCGCCTGACGCGAATTCAACGACAATATCAGCGACCTTAAGATAGTTAACGCTGCGTTGTTCAAATTCTCCTTCGTTATCGAGCCAATAAGAAAATACGCGGCGGCGAGTATAACCATTGCCTTCATCGCGCATGGTCAGTGCGTCACTTGTGTAGAAGTATTGTATGCGCTCGTCAGTGGACACAATATTTTTCCTCTGCAAGAATTTAACATCCCAACTCATTAAGTCTTTACCGGAAATTACCGTGCTGTTGGGAATTAAATTTATTTGCTGAGCAACAGAAAAGGCGATGATTGGCATACTGATCAGTAACAAAATACCATGGCGTATCCGTAATGTTGAATTGTATTGATAAGCGGCCTTATCTGTTTCATTCAAATGATTAATGTAGGACAACATTGGCAGCATTAATAAAAATGATAAAAACGAGATCAATGACATAGCGCCGGCAAAGTGTTGATGAGTTGATATAGAGTCAAATAACGGCATCATATACTTAACCATTGCCCCAAGAATCGCAACAGCGACAAAGGCAAACGCTGTTAATGCAGCCAACCAAGTGGCTTGCACCTTATTGTGACCAAAACGCTGCTCACTATCGGCTTTGAGTGCACTAAATAATGGATAAAACCAAAAAATAGAAAAGATGCCACGCATGATGGGCATTATCGTTAAATTATCCCTTTGCTTTAAAAATAGCCAATTCCGATACATCCAGTAGGATGAAAAAATGCCGAGGGTCAACACCGACAACGCGACAAAGTTAAAAGGTGCTAATGCATAAAACTGGCCGTTGGCAAAGGTTGGCCGTTTATTGGACTCTATGCGCCACGCCACTATCACGAAAAGCCACCCTAGTGCATAACAATCTAATATAATGATGACGATTGGCTGCCAATTGCTTTGCTCATCGTCTGTCACTGTTTCGGCTTTTTCAGCGTATTTGTAAATGCCAAAATAGGCTTCCTTACGCAACCTTTTTCGCGCCGCTAAATAATCGTTTATTTGACTAGCCGCAA
>JABSRV010000218.1 GCA_013214905.1 Psychrobium sp.
CACCCCATTGCTGGTTTAGCGTCGTTAATGGTGCTGTAAATTCTTGCATGGCTTCATTGTCAGCGTGTGACTTAATGAATTTGTGCATGATTTTAGTAAAGTTTCTTAGCAATTCGCCTTGTGACATCAGCACCTTACGGCCTAATAAATCAAGGGCTTGAATGCCTGTAGTTCCTTCATACAACATTGAGATACGTGAGTCACGAACGATTTGTTCCATGCCCCATTCAGCAATATAACCATGACCACCGAAGACTTGAACACCGTGATTAGCTGCTTCAAAACCTGTTTCGGTCATGAACGCTTTCATAATTGGCGTTAAGAATGATAATAAATCTTCAGCTTGCTTACGATCTTCAACATTATCGCTCATGTGCGCGATATCATTTTGCTGTGAACCAAAATAAAGCATGGCACGGTTACCTTCAGCAAATGCTTTTTGGGTAAGCAACATACGGCGAACATCTGGATGTACGATGATAGGATCTGCGACAGAGTCAGGTTGCTTCGCACCACTTAAAGAACGCATTTGCAAACGATCTTTTGCGTAAGCTAACGCGCCTTGGAAAGACGTTTCTGCGGCTGTTAGGCCTTGAATAGCGGTGCCGATACGCGCCGTATTCATGAAAGTGAACATACAGTTTAAACCGCGATTCTCTTGACCAATCAAGAAACCTTTGGCACCGTCAAAGTTCATCACACAGGTAGAGTTACCGTGAATACCCATTTTATGTTCAAGTGAACCACAAACTACCGCGTTACGATCGCTTGGGTTGTTTTGCTCATCAAGGTTGAATTTTGGCACGATGAATAGGGAAATTCCCTTGGTACCCACTGGAGAACCAGGTAAACGAGCAAGTACGATGTGAACGATGTTTTCGCTCATGTCATGCTCACCAGATGAGATAAAGATTTTTGTACCGGTGATGTTGTAACTACCATCGTCATTTGGCTCAGCTTTAGTGCGCAATAGGCCTAAATCTGTACCAGCATGTGGTTCAGTTAAACACATGGTACCTGTCCATTCGCCGCTCACTAGCTTCGGCAAAAATGATTCTTTTTGTTGTTGCGTACCGTGACTAGATAATGTGTTCATACAACCGTGGCTTAAACCCGGGTACATGCCCCAAGACCAGTTAGCACTGCCAATCATTTCACTAATAACAGAACCTAGTGATTCAGGTAATCCCTGACCACCAAACTCAATGTCATGAGCTAGTGAAGGCCAGCCGCCTTCAACGTATTGTGCATAAGCTTCTTTAAAGCCCTTTGGTGTTGTTACGCTACCGTCTTCGTGGCGAGTACAGCCTTCTTGATCACCTGATTGATTAATTGGTGCGATAACTTCTTCTGAAAACTTAGCCGCTTCAACTAAGATAGCGTTAACTAGATCAGGTGTTGCTTCTTCGCCGCCTGGAAGGCTTGCGTAGTGCTGTTCGAAGTCTAACACTTCATTCATTACAAATTCGATGTCTTTAAGTGGGGCTTTATATTCTGGCATGCTCACCTCGGTATTATTATACTAATCACTAAAATTATGAATTTCAAAACGCTTGTTTGAAACGTATGTTAGTGCCGATACTACCAGCAGATTTGCTGCTCGTATAGAGTGATTACTCAAATTTAATCAAAAAGTGCTCAATCTTTGCCGTATAGATCCCAAAATTAGACCAATAACGTTAAATTTATGAGCGTGGAGATAAATGTCTTTTAGCACAAAAAAACGCCGCACTCCCCAATAGGGAGTGCGGCGTTTTGTAATACGCTACGTTTTCGTTTTAGCGAGTGCCAAAAACCACGATGGTTTTGCCATGGGCTGATATTAAGCCTTGCTCTTCAAGCAACTTAAGTACACGACCTACAGTTTCGCGAGAACAACTAACTATTTGACCAATTTCCTGACGAGTAATTTTAATTTGCATCCCGTCGGGGTGTGTCATCGCGTCTGGTTGCTTGCACAAATTAAGCAACGTTTGGGCGATACGGCCTGTGACATCCAAAAATGCCAAGTCACTTACTTTTTCACTAGTGCTTTGCAAGCGATCTGCCATTTGCTTAGACAAACGCATTAAAATTTCTGGGTTAGTCTGCACCAATTGCTTAAAGCGGGTAAATGAAATTTCCGCAATAACGCAAGCTTCACGTGTTTTTACCCACGCAGTACGCTTTGGTTCATCTTCAAAAAGAGCCAGTTCACCAAGGAAATCACCCTTAGACAGGTAAGATAAAATCATTTCCTTACCGTTTTCATCCTTGATTAATACAGAGACTGAACCCTCTACAATATAATAAAGAGTATCAGCGACATCACCACGATGAATTAAGGTGCTTTTTTTAGGGTACTTATGTAAATGACATTGCGACAGAAACCAGTCAATAACTGGATCTTGTTGGGGTTTTTGTATGATTGACATAAGCCCTCGTAGAGGTTGGTTCAAAGAATGAATAAATATTAGCTGATAAATAGCAAATATACTAACAACGACGGTAAGTTAGCTCGTATTAGATTTTATTTGGTATTTTAAGCGCTATATTTCAGTTTAATACTACTTAAGTCTGATTGCCAATAAATTAATCCAAAACAGCAGGTTGAATCACGGAAATAGTGCTAAAGAACAACATTTCTTATTAATTAGTTTAAACAGGCCTGTAAAAAAGCTTTTAAATACTATTGTTCTATATCATTAATAGACAGCATATTATTTGTATTTAACGTTACTAAGGAATAGTGAACATGAAAAGAACGACAATATTATTGGCGGCAGCTCTTGTTAGTGGCAGCACATTTTCCACGCAGGCATTTGCGGTGGATGGCTTATCAGCTAACGTGGCGGCGACAAATAATTATGTTTGGCGCGGTGTTTCGCAAACCAACAATGGTGCCGCGGTATCGGGTGGTATCGATTACAATGCTAAATCAGGATTCTATGCCAGCACTTGGATTTCCAATGTAGATTATGGTGACGATACAACGTCGGAATTAGACATCATCTTGGGTTATGGTTTTGAGGTTGAAGACTTCGCTTTTGACATTAGCTACCTTAATTATGCCTATCCAGGTGGTGATGATCTAAATTTTTCTGAAGTTGCCTTAAGTGTACAGTGGGAAATTATTAAGGTTGGTTATAATGTACTGGCCAATTCTGACGATGGCAGTGATTTTGGTGATGACGATTATTTGTATGTAGACCTTGGTTTTGATTTAGGCAGAGATTTGAAGCTATCATTCCATTACGGTGTGTCTAGTTATAACGCTGGCGGTGACTACAATGATTATGGCATTAGCTTAAGTAAAAATGATTTTACTTTTTCGCTGATCAAAAATGATAAAGATGACAGTGACCTAGCTGCAACAGTCACTTATTCAGTAAGTTTCGATCTTTAATTGCGTCAAACAAAAGGAGAGGGTATTCACCATCTCCTTTTATTCCATACCATCTGAATTCTTACATTATCTTCGCGACCAAAAACTAGCCGCATGGTCTGCCATCCTGTAGAATTGCGTTTTTTCAAGTGAACAGAGATAGCCATGACCGATTTTTTAATTGCCCCATCGATTTTATCTGCAGATTTCGCGCGTCTTGGTGAAGACGTTGAAAAAGTATTGGCTGCTGGTGCCGATGTGGTGCATTTTGACGTAATGGATAATCATTATGTCCCCAACCTAACGTTTGGCGCTGGCGTGTGTAAAGCGTTACGCGATTATGGCATCACAGCACCAATCGACGTGCATCTAATGGTATCTCCGGTCGACTCATTAATCCCAGATTTTGCTAAAGCAGGCGCTTCAATTATTACTTTTCACCCTGAAGCTACTCAACATTTAGATCGCACCTTGCAATTGATTAAAGAACAGGGCTGTAAGGCTGGTGTGGTGCTAAACCCAGGTACACCGCTAAGTTGTTTAGAGTTTGTGATGGATAGACTTGATGTCATCTTATTGATGTCGGTTAATCCTGGTTATGGTGGTCAAAGTTTTATCCCGTCGACGTTAGACAAGTTACGCCAAGTTCGAGCGTTGATTGAAAAAAGTGGTCGAAATATTCGATTACAGGTTGATGGCGGCGTTAAAGTCGATAATATTGCTGAAATCGCGGAAGCTGGTGCTGATATGTTTGTTGCCGGATCTGCCATATTTAATCAACCAGACTACAAAGTAGTCGTAGATCAGATGCGTGAGCAATTAGCTAGCACCGCCAAATAAAAGTAAAAGAGAACGTATTTATGTCAAATCAAGCTGTATCAAGACCTGTTGTACTTAGTGGTATTCAACCTTCTGGTGGCCTAACCATCGGTAATTATATTGGCGCTATTAGTCAGTGGCTGCCGATGCAAGAAGAAAATGATTGTTTCTTTATGTTGGCCGATTTGCACACTATCACCGTGCGCCAAGATCCTAAAGAATTGCGTTCGCGCGTATTTGATTGCTTGGCGATGTATATCGCCTGTGGTTTAGATCCAAAAAAGAGCACTATATTCATTCAATCTCAGGTGCCAGAACATGCACAACTGAGCTGGATTCTAAATTGTTATACGCAAATGGGCGAGCTTAACCGCATGACCCAATTTAAAGATAAGTCGGTCACTCACGCCAGCAACATTAATGCAGGCTTGTTTAGCTACCCTGCGCTAATGGCCGCAGATATTTTATTATATCAATCGGACAAGGTACCGGTTGGTGATGATCAGAAACAGCATTTAGAGCTGACTCGTGATATTGCCACGCGTTTTAATAATTTATACGGTGATGTTTTTAAAGTGCCAACGCCATTTATCCCAAAGGTTGGCGCGCGCATCATGAGTTTGCAAGAACCGACTAAAAAGATGTCTAAGTCGGACGAAAATCCTAACAACTTTATTATGTTGTTAGATGAGCCGAAGAAAATTGAAAAGAAATTAAAACGTGCAATGACCGACTCTGACGAGTTAGCCCGTATTTATTTTGATGTGGCTGAAAAACCAGGCGTATCCAATTTATTGACGTTGTTGTCTTCGACTTCGGGACGCTCAATCGAGCAGTTGGTACCTGAATATGAAGGCAAGATGTATGGTCATTTAAAGAAAGATACCGCGGCGGCTGTTTTATCATTCATTGAGCCTGTGCAAGCGCGCTATTTTGAATTGAGAAAAGATGAAACGATGTTATTAGCCATCATGAAAGATTCGGCTGAGCGCGCGTCTGCCAAAGCGTCAATCACCCTTGCTAAAGCAATGGATGCGGTAGGTCTTATCTCGGTAAGATAATTGTCGGAATTGGTACGACTAACCCCAGAATATAAAAAACCGCTCAATGAGCGGTTTTTTTGTTTCTAAGTCTGACGGTTTTTTATTGTTTATCAACTAGATACTTAACTAACTCTTGAAAGTTTTCTGAGGTTGTATCTCTGGTAATGAGAATTTTATATTTGCCGTTAACTATAAATGTTGGCACTGAGTTCACTGAGAATTTTTTTGCATTGTGTGCCATTTTGGATACACGGCCATTAGCTATAAAGCTTCTTGCAGCGCTGTCAAATTTCTTAGCGTCTACACCGTTATCAATAAAGATTTGACGAATATCCTGCAGGCCAGTGAATTGTTGTCTTTCTACATGCACAGCATTGAAGATAATAGGGTTGATGGTGTCTTGCACGTTTAATAGTGATGCCACAGCTAATGCACGGCTAAGATCTTGACCTACCGAGCCACCTAAAAATTCAACGTGGCTTTTGCTAAACTTAAGATTTTCTGGCAAGTTGGCTTTTAAATCTTTAACTAAAGGTTCAAAACGAAA
>JABSRV010000219.1 GCA_013214905.1 Psychrobium sp.
TTTTAGCGCTAATTAGTGTCAATTTGGGAATAATTAACCTATTACCGCTACCAGTGCTTGATGGTGGCCACTTGATGTATTATTTTATAGAACTTTTAACAGGTAAGCCCGTACCAGAAAAAATACAGGAAGTAGGTTTTCGAATTGGTGCCGCACTTTTGTTTATGCTAATGAGCATAGCGATATTTAATGATTTTACTCGACTGTAAAGCTGTCGAATAATAAGGATAACAAAATACAGCATTATGAAGTTTTTTAAGCTTTTGGCACCTATTGCCTTATTAGGGACTAGTTTTAGCTCCTTAGCCGCAGAACCGTTCACGGTTAAAAATATTCGTATCGATGGATTACAGCGTGTAGCACTTGGTGCTGCGCTGCTTAACCTTCGAGTTAACGTTGGCGATCGTGTAGACGAAGTCGCCATCTCCCGTATGATCAAGTCATTGTATGCATCGACTAATTTCGATGATATTCAAGTCTTTCAAGACGATGGAATTCTTATTGTTCGTGTTAAAGAACGACCAACCATTTCAGCGATTAATCTTGACGGCAACAAAGATCTTAAAGATGCTCAACTTAACGAAAGTTTGAGGAGCTCTGGCATTAAGGTCGGCGAACCGCTTGATAAAACCATAATCACCGAAATTGAAAAGGGCTTAGAAGACTTCTATTTTAGTGTTGGTAAATATTCCGCCGATGTTGAAGCGACTATTGTGCCTTTAGCACGTAACCGCGTTGAAATTAATTTCAGCTTCAAAGAAGGTGATGCCGCAGACATCGAGCAAATTAACTTGGTCGGAAATTCTGTTTTCAGCGACGAAGAGCTAAAAGAGCGCCTCGAACTGACTGATCATGTAGCTTGGTGGAATCTTTTTGGTGAGCGTCGCTATCAAAAGCAGAAACTACAAGGCGATATCGAAGGCTTGGAGTCTTTTTACAAAGATCGAGGTTACATTCGTTTTCAAGTGAAAAGTACCCAAGTATCGATGACGCCAAACAAAAAGGGTTTGTACATCACCCTTAATTTGGATGAAGGTGAAATCTATAAAGTTGGCAAGGTTAATTTAATCGGCAACATTGAAAAGTATCGTGAGATCTTGGAAAAAATGGTGCCGATTGCTGAGGGTTCTGTCTATAGTGGCGGTGATGTTACCTACACTGAGGAGGCGATATCTCGTTTTCTTGGACGTTACGGTTATGCCTTTCCTAAAGTGACTACCTATCCAGATATTGATGATGAAACCAAGACCGTCACGCTAAATTTCAGCATTGAGCCAGGACAACGTGTTTACGTTAACCAAATTCGCTTCAATGGCAACGTCAGCACGTCTGATGAAGTCATTCGCCGTGAAATGAAGCAGCTTGAAGGCTCATGGCTTAATAACCAGTTACTTGAAAGTTCAAAATCGTATATCAATCGTTTAGGTTTCTTTGAAGACGTTAATACTGAAGTCATACCTGTTCCGGGTTTTGATGATCGCGTTGACATTGACGTTAAGATTGTAGAAAAACCTAATGGTTCTTTTCAAGCTGCGGTTGGTTACAGTGAATACGGCGGTTTGAATTTCAGTATAGGTGTGCAACAAGGGAATTTCTTAGGTTCAGGTAATAACGTAGGCATTAATTTTAGTACTAATAAATTTTCTAAAAATGTTAATCTGTCATACCGTGACCCATATTTTACCAATGATGGTATTAGCGCTGGCGCAAATATCTATTGGTCAGAGTTTGACGCGGGACAAGCAAACTTAGAACAATACAATAATAAATCTTATGGCATAGGTTTTGACTTGGGTTTCCCGATTAATCCGATTAGTCGTATTTCATTGGGCGTTGCATTTCGTCACAGTGATATTTCACAGCTGAATGCCTATGAGCAGGTCACGCCATTTTATGATGTATATCAAACCGGTGGTGATGGCAAGATATCATTTAATAACTTTGAGCTAACCGCAGGTTGGAGTCGTAACAATCTTAATCGACATACTTTTCCAACGTCAGGTATGTCAACACAATTCTCAGGCAAGATGACGGTACCAGGCAGTGAAATACAATATTTTAAATTGTCTTTTATCAATAAATACTATCTACCGCTTACCCGTGATCATCGTTACTCGTTTATGAGTAAGATTCAACTGGGTTACGGTAATGGTTACGGTAAAGTTAATGGCCACGATCATCTGTATGCCTTTAACGAGAATTTCCGTGCGGGTGGCAGTGGCTCATTACGCGGTTTTAAATCAAATACCGTTGGGCCAAAACCAATTTATTTGCAAGGGTACCCAGAAGCGGGTCCTGTTAATCCGATTAATGTTATCAACGGTGCAGCAAATAATGTATACGGCGACGCAAATCATATTTATGTTAATAAATATAGCTCCATTGGCGGTAACGCTCAAGCATTAGCTACTTTTGAGTTATTCGTGCCGACTCCTTTTGTTGATGACGGCGGTACGAGCTCAGTACGAACCAGTTTCTTTGTTGAAGCGGGCAACGTATGGGATACTGAGTTTGATTACGAAAAATATCGAAAATTTCCAGGAGCGGAATTTGACAAGTTGTATGATTACTCAGATCCAATGCAATATAGAGCATCTTACGGTATCTCCGTGCAATGGTTATCGCCAATGGGGCCAATGGTCTTTAGCTTGGCACGTCCATTACGTAAAAATGATGGCGATAACTTAGAAGTATTTGCATTTAATATTGGTACAACATTTTAATCAATTTATTATAATAAATAACAATAAATTTCATTGCTGCGGTGCCAAATTGGTTGCGCAGCAATTATTCATTTAAGGAAACTAGTTTTGAACAAATTAATCACAGCAGTATCACTAACCGCAATGATGGTTGGCGCGACGTTAAGTACTTCAGCAATGGCGTTTGAACAAAAATTTGGCGTTATCGACATGCCAACAATATTCAAAAATTTGCCACAACGTGAAAAAATCGGTCAGCAATTGCAAAAAGAATTTAAAGAACGTGTTGAAAAAATTAAAGCGATCGAAAAGAAAGCAAGTACGTTAATCGAAAAACAAAAACGTGATGGCGCGTTAATGTCAGAGCAACAAATTCTTGATGCAAAGCGTCAGCTTGATTCTTTGAAAAGCGAATACTCTTTGGCAAGTAAAGCGCTAGAAGAAGATATGCGTACTCGCCAAGGTGAAGAACGTAATAAATTATTGCTTAAAATCCAAAAAGCGGTAATAGCCATTGCTAAGAAAGAGAAATATGACATTATTTTGCAGTCAAACTCTATTGCTTATATCAACAAAAAGCATGATATCTCTGCAAAAGTTATCAAGTCAGTATCAAAAGCAAAGTAATTAGTGATGAAAGAATATAGCCTAGCAGAATTAGCCACTATGCTTGATGGGCAAGTTATTGGTGATGCACAAATGTGCATTGGCAGTATCGCTGCCCTTGATAGCGCACAGTCGGGACAGATGGCATTCTTAGCCAATGCCAAATATCGCAAGCAACTCAATGACAGTAAAGCCAGTGGCGTATTATTACGCCAAAGTGATGTTGAAGGTTTTACCGGTAATGCAGTAGTCGTTGATGATCCTTACCTCGCGTATGCAAAATTAGCGCAGTTGTTAGATACAACGCCACGGCCAGCATCATGCATCCATGTACGCAGTGTGATAGATGCTAGCGCCAACATCGGTAAAAACGTTTCCATTGGTGCTAATACGGTGATTGAATCAGACGTTACTATTGGTGATAATTGTAGCATTGCTCCCAACTGCTTTATTGGCCAAAATACGGTGATTGGTGATAATTGTACTATTTGGGCTAACGTAAGTATTTACCATCGAGTGATAATTGGTAGTAACTGTATTATCCAAGCCAGCGCCGTTATCGGCAGTGACGGTTTTGGTTTTGCGCCAAGTAACGGACAATGGGTTAAAATTCCACAGGTTGGTGGTGTAAACATCGGCAATGGTTGTGAAATTGGTGCTTGTACAACCATTGATCGCGGTGCATTAGGAGATACAGTTATCGGTGAAGGCTGCATTATCGATAATCTCGTGCAAATTGCCCACAATGTTGAGCTTGGTAATTATTGTGCAATCGCTGCCAATACAGCCATTGCAGGTAGCACGTCGATTGGTAATCATTGCATCATTGGCGGCGCTTGTGGTATTAGTGGTCACTTGATTATCTGTGATGGGGTGACTATCACAGGAATGAGCATGGTAATTAAAAATATCGAGCTGCCTGGTGTATACTCTTCAGGAATGCCGACGCAAACGAATAGAGAATGGCGTAAAAACGGCGCGCGTTATCGTCAATTAGACGACATGGCAAAACGGTTAAAACGTGTCGAGCGACAACTAAAATAATAACGAATGATCGCTATCAGAATAATAAATCTAGGAAAATAAATTTTGCCTAACGAAATATCACCGCTTGAAATAACCCAAATAATGGAATTGTTACCGCACCGTTATCCTTTTTTACTAATCGATAAAGTTGTTGATTATGAAATTGGTAAAAGCTTGCATGCCATTAAAAACGTGTCGATTAACGAACCCTATTTCCAAGGGCATTTTCCTATCAAACCAATCATGCCTGGTGTGCTTATTCTTGAAGCGATGGCTCAAGCCACAGGTGTTCTTGGTTTTAAAACCGTTGAGAAGCAAGAAAATACCTTGTATTATTTTGCCGCTGTTGATAAAGCACGTTTTAAACAGCCGGTAGTGCCTGGTGATGTGCTGCATATAAAAGTTGAGCTGCTTAAAGAACGTCGCGGCATAGCCAAATATAACTGTGAGGCCTTTGTCGATGACAAATTGGTTTGCAGTGCCCAAATTATGTGCGCAAGAAAGGATTAAACAGTGATTGACCCATTAGCATTTGTTCACCCTGACGCCAAATTAGGCACCAATGTAAGCGTTGGCCCTTGGAGTTATATTGGCAGTGAAGTGACGTTAGGAGACGACTGTATTATTGAGTCCCATGTTGTGATTAAGGGGCCATCTACCATTGGTTCTGGCAATCACTTCTTCCAGTTTTCGTCGGTGGGTGAGCAATGCCAAGACAAAAAATACGCTGGAGAGACAACACAACTGATCATGGGTGACAATAACGTGGTGCGTGAAGGTGTTACGATTCATCGCGGCACTATTCAAGATCATGGCATCACGCGTATTGGCAGCGATAACTTATTGATGGCGAACGCTCACGTTGCACACGATTGTATTGTCGGTGACAACTGTATTTTGGCTAACGGTGTTAATTTGGCTGGTCATGTTGAAGTGGGCGATTATGCTATTTTAGGTGGCATGGTCGGTGTGCATCAGTTTGTTAAAATTGGCGCACATACCTTTATTGGCGCCACCTCATATGTTAATCAAGACGTGCCGCCATATGTTATTTGTGCCGGTCAGCCTTGTATTCCTCGCGGCATTAACAGCGAAGGCTTAAAGCGTCGCGGTTTTGAGAAACAAAGTATTTTGGCTATTCGCCGTGGTTTTAAAACACTATATAAACAGTCATTGCCGCTTGAACAAGCCGTTGCACAACTTAAAGAGTCGGATGATGTGAACGTGCAAGGCTTCGCACAATTTATTAATCAATCGACGCGCGGCATCATTAGATAATTCTCTTTTCAAGGATGTAACTTGCAGTCATCAGCAACAGATTTTACCCCCAATTTAACCCCAATTCGTATTGGCATTGTCGCTGGAGAAATCTCTGGCGATATACTTGGTAGCGACTTTATCAAGGCTGTCTTAAAACGCTATCCTAATGCAACCTTCG
>JABSRV010000022.1 GCA_013214905.1 Psychrobium sp.
ATCATAAAGGTCATTTTTGGAGCACTACTTTTGTCACAACGAAGTAGCCAACAATTTTGCCGTTACTGGTAAAATTTAACAATCTTGGCATTATTATGTCTACTTTTTAATTATATCGATTGATTTCAGGCTGAAAAACGGGCACAATCCCCGCCTTTGAAATCTCGAACTAAAAACTATTTTAGGAGTTTACCTTGGCTAATATTAAGTCTGCTAAGAAACGTGCAATTACGTCTGAAAAGAACCGTAAGCATAACGCAAGCCGTCGTTCAATGATGCGCACATACATGAAAAAAGTATTAGTAGCTATCGAAGCTGGTAATAAAGAAGATGCTACTAAAGCATTTGCTGAAGTTCAGCCTATTTTGGACCGTTTCGCCACTAAAGGCTTAATCCACAAAAATAAAGCTGCTCGTCATAAGTCTCGTTTCAACGCTTTAATCAAAGCGCTTTAATCGAAGCTTTTGCTTTAGTAAAAAAAACCGGCTTTGGCCGGTTTTTTTATGCCTTTTTTTACTCGGCTATTTTTCTGGTAAAGACCATTGAGGTTGGCGAAGATGCTAACTCGTCATATTGATAACCCGCATAATCAAACGCCGTTAATTGCTCAGGCGTGCTGACTCGTTTGTCGATCATATAACGCACCATCAAACCACGCGCTTTTTTTGCGTAAAAACTAATAATCTTATATTGGCCATTTTTGTAATCTTTAAACACTGGCGTAATAATTTGTGCATGAATATTTTTTGCCTTAACCGCTTTAAAATATTCGGTAGACGCCAAGTTGACTAATATTTCTGTCTTATTGTCACTCATTGTTTTATTTAAGGTGTCGGTAATTAATTCACCCCAGAATTCATAGAGATTTTTACCGCGGCTATTATCTAACTTGGTGCCCATTTCTAATCGATAGGCTTGCATTAAATCAAGCGGACGCAGTAAACCATACAAACCTGACAAAATACGTAAATGAGATTGTGCATAATGTAAATCGTCATTAGACAAGGTTTCTGCATCAAGCCCAACATATACATCACCTTTAAAAGCAAAAATGGCTTGTTTGGCATTGTCTAAATCGAACGGTGTTTGCCACTCGCCAAAACGCGCTGCATTTAGCCCTGCCAATTTATCGCTCAATTTCATTAAACTAGCAATATCACTAGGGGTCAGCTCTTTACAGCGCAGCATCAATACTTCAGCTTCCGCTAATAATTCACATTGCTGCGCTGGAAATTTCTTAGCGGGAGTTTCAAAATCTAATTTTTTTGCAGGTGATATAACGGCCAGCATTTAATTGCCTTTTTAATAATTAAGTTGCCGAATATTGTACTGACAAACTGACCAAGGGCAACCAACTTTTAGTTAATTAAAACGTGACCTGAATAACGCTTTTATAAGCAACTTTGCGCAAACTCATGCTTTTGTAATTAAATTACATTTTGGGCTACAGTTCTCAAACTTTCCGTGCTATATCTAAATGAAAGATAACAGCTGAAGCCTTATGATATAAAGGATTTACCGACTAAAAGCGGATGTAAAAATGAATAAATTAGCCCAATTAAAAACCATGACTTCTGTCGTTGCCGATACTGGCGACATCGAAGCGATAAAACTTTATCAGCCTGAAGATGCGACTACCAATCCTTCATTGATCCTTAAAGCAGCAGCGTTAACGCAGTATCAGGCGTTATTAAGCAATGCTATTGAAGTAGCAAAGCAAAGTGAATGTTCGAAAAAACAGCAACTAGCCTTAGCCAGTGATCACTTAGCGGTAGCGATTGGTTGTGAAATTTTGAAAACAGTACCAGGACGAATTTCAACGGAAGTGGACGCGAGATTATCCTTTGATAAAGAAGCATCTATTGCCAAAGCACATCAACTGATCGCCATGTATCGCGATGCAGGCATTGATAAAAGTCGTATTTTGATCAAACTGGCTTCTACTTGGGAAGGTATTTGTGCGGCAAAAGAGTTGGAACAAGAAGGTATCAATTGTAATTTGACCCTGTTATTTGGTTTTGCTCAAGCCAAGGCCTGTGCTGAAGCTAATGTATTTTTAATATCACCATTTGTTGGTCGTATTTTAGATTGGTATAAAGCTAATACAGCGCAAAAGGAATATAGCAGTGAAGAAGATCCAGGCGTTGTATCTGTTACCGAAATTTATAACTATTTCAAGAAACACGACTACAAAACCGTAGTGATGGGTGCAAGTTTTCGTAATATCGGCGAAGTTATGCAACTTGCTGGTTGTGATAAATTAACCATCAGCCCTGCTTTATTACAAGAATTAGAAAACAGCGAAGGCCTATTAGTACAACAGCTCCATGGCACGACTGATACAGTTGCACGTCCAGAGCCATTAACTGAGTCGCAATTCCGCTGGGAATTTAATCAAGATCCTGTGGCAGTTCATAAACTTGCGGAAGGCATTCGCAACTTTGCTATTGATCAAAACAAATTAGAAGATGTTTTGTTGCAGCAATGGAACTAGACGCATTCAATGCTAGCTAAGTAATACTTTAGTTGCATTTATTGATCTAATTCGACCTTTTTTGCTAAAAACGTTTGATCTTCAATCAAAGTTGGAGTATTTATACGTTTAGGATAGCAAAAAGGAGCAAACCATGGATAGGTTAGAATTTGCAGCAAACTACGATACTCCCGCGAAAAGAGGTCGTCCGAAAGGAAGCAAGAAGAAGAAATGGCGTCAAATAGAAGCTTTACAGGAAAGGCATCGTTTGGCTAAAGAGTTAACAGAACTCGATGGTAGTCATGAATACAGTGTGGATGAGTTAGAACTCGATTTTTAAATCACATTGTCGCTCAACGCCAAAAACGGCTAGCAGCTAGTATAAAAAGCGTCTTTACCTTTATAACAGGGTGTAGATGCTTTTTTGTTTTTCATCCCCCCCCTTTTTCATTGCTTGAATTTAAGCGATAATACGCTTTATCAATCCTTAGATATTTTTCATTCATGTTCTCAATTCCAATTAATATCCACCCTAGCTGGCATAACTTTTTTAAGCAGCAATATGCCCTACCTTATATGAGTGATTTATTTTCTTTTTTAGACGATGAAATAGATAACGGCACAACCATCTATCCTGCACGGGCGTTGTGGTTTAAAGCGTTTGAGTTACCTTTATCCGACATAAGACTTACTATTGTTGGTCAGGATCCGTATTTCAATGCCGATCAAGCAATGGGATTGTCGTTTAGCGTGCCAGTTGGCGAAAAAATACCGCCTAGTTTGAGAAACATTTATAAAGAGTTGCATAGCGACCTTGGCATGTCAGTGCCAACACATGGCGATTTAAGCCGTTGGCAACAACAAGGTATATTCTTACTCAATGCCTCGTTAACCGTAGCGGCGGGAGAGCCTGGCAGTCATTTAAAGAAAGGCTGGCAACGCTTTACCTTAGCAGCCATTGAGCATATTAATCAGCAATGCAGCGCCACTGTATTTTTGGCATGGGGCGCGTTTGCTCATAAGTGCTGCGCTAAAGTTGATACACAAAGGCATGTTGTGGTTAAGACCTCACACCCGAGTCCGCTAGGCGCTTATAAGACAATGAAAGTTGCACCTGCTTTTTTAGGTTCTAAGTGTTTTAGTGGGGTCAATGAGTATTTAAAGAAGCAAGGTAAGAAAAGCATTGATTGGTCTGTAATTTAGCATTACCTACACCAGATCACACCGGGTAGGTAATGGGAAATTCAAACATAGGTTAAAAATAGAGAGAGCTATTGATACCCATAATCAATGGCGATGCAGGTTTTGTAACGCTCTAAAAACCAATCTACTGCGTTGCGTTCAATCCCAATGGTCACGGGTATGATCTATGTTTGTTTTAGTTAGCGAAGGTTTTACCAATGGTAATTGAACGTGGTTTCATCGCCTCTGGCACTTCACGTTTTAAATCGATGTGTAGTAAGCCATTGTTTAAATCAGCGGCTTGTACCGTGACGTAATCAGCAAGTTGATATTTACGCTCAAAACCTCGTTCAGCAATGCCTTGGTAAAGATATTTACTACTTGATTGTCCGTCGTTTTCTTTAATGCCTTTAACCAGTAAAGTATTTTGATGACTGGTAATTTCTAATTCTGACTCTGCGAACCCTGCGACGGCTAAGGTGATGCGGTATTCGTCTTCTGAAAACTGTTCGATGTTATACGGCGGATAGCCCTGATTGTTGCCTTTGTTACCGGCTGATTCAATCATGTTTGCTAAACGGTCAAAACCGATAGCACTGCGATAAAGTGGTGATAAGTCGATGGTGCGCATATTCTATTCTCCTAGAAGCAATAATATTTATTGGCATCACTAAGTGACTGCCTTACTGTAATTACAAACCCAACTATTTGGCATTTGCTAATAACAAAACACCTTACTTTAAGATGCCTTGCGTACTAATAGATATATGCACGTTGTTTATAAAAACAAGGGCACGGCAAATTTATTTACTTAATCCATCGAGAATTGCACAGTCAGGTGACTCATCACCAACGCACTCTAAGCTAAGCTGCTGCAGGTTTTCAACGATAAGTTGCAGTGCTGAAATTTTTTCTTCCATTTGTGCTATTTTTTGCAATGTTAGTGTTTTAACCTCACTACTTCGCCTGGATTTGTCGCGAAATAATTGCATCAACTCCTTACATTGTTCAATATTAAATCCGGCATCACGCGCGCCTTTCACCAAGGATAATTCTGCAAGGCTAGAATTATCATAAAAACGATAACCGTTTTCTTGGCGTTTGGCGGCGCCAATAAGACCGATCTCTTCGTAATAACGAATGGTTTTTGCGCTCACCTGACTTAATTTTGCCGCCTGACCTATATTGACCATTTTTCCACTCATCACACTCTCCTTACCCGCCAGCGTTTTAATAATAGTGCATTGGTTAGTACCGTAATACTTGATAATGCCATGGCTAGTCCAGCCAATTGCGGGCTTAAATAGCCCATAGCCGCCAGTGGTATCGCTAGGGCATTAAAGATAAAGGCCAAGAATAAATTTTGCTTTATTTTACGCCATGTAGCACTCGCAATATCAATAGCGGCGACCACTAACAACGGGTCACTTTTTACCAAGGTAATTTGTGCACTGCTGATCGCCACTTGGCTGCCGCTGCCCATGGCAATACCAAGGTCTGCTTGTGCTAGTGCGGGAGCATCGATAATGCCGTCACCAACCATTGCCACTCTTTCTCCCTGTTGCTGCCACAGACTTAATTGTTGTAACTTTTGTTGTGGTTTTAGACCCGCTTGCACATCATCTAATCCTAATTTGGCTGCTATATGATCCGCTGCATGCTGGTGATCGCCACTTAACATTGTGGTTAACACCCCCCGCTGTTTTAACTGTTCAATGGCTTGGGCGCTATTTTCACGTGGCTGATCGCTTAGCTGGATAAGGGCGTGTAAAACACCGTCAACGGCAAAGTAAATCTCGCTGTAAATAGAATGCTCTTTGTATTGCGCCTCGATAACAACGTTATGCTGCGCCATCAATTGTAAGTTACCAGCTACCAATTTACATTCTCCAAGCTCGCCCATGACGCCGAGCCCTGCTATCACTTGAAAGTTTTTGACCTGAGTTAGTGCCTGATCCTTTGAGTTATTTACTTTAATGATGGCGTTAGCTAATGGATGCTCGCTTTGTTGCATTAAGGCTAATAATTGCGTTTTAACTAACACGGGGTCTGCGCTGAAAAAGACCTCGTTAACCACCAGTAACTTGCAGCGTATTGCTTTTGATAAAACGGGCACATTGACCTCGTTAACCACCTGTGGTTTACCATGGGTCAATGTGCCCGTTTTATCAAAAGCAATACGCTGCAAGTTACTGGCTATTTGCAACGCGGCTGGATCGCGAATAATAATGCCTTGCTTGGCGGCTGCCCCGCTGCCAACGACCATAGCCGCAGGCGTGGCGAGCCCTAAGGCACATGGGCAAGCAACAACAAGTACCGCGACGCTATTGAGCAATGCCACTTCAAAACTAGCACCTAATAAAGTCCAAGTGATGCCGGTAATTGCTGCAATTAACAATACGCTGGGCACAAATATCGCGGCAACCTTATCGACTAATCGCTCAATCGGCGCCTTTTTCATTTGCGCCTGCTCAACCATTTTAATGATCTGACTTAAGCTGCTATTTTCACCAACCGCCTGTGCTTCAATGGTTAATACACCATATGAATTGATCGAACCAGCATAAACCTTGTCATCGATTGTTTTGCTTAACGGCAGGCTCTCTCCGGTAATTAACGATTCATCAATTTCACTTTCACCGGAAACAACAACGCCATCAACCGGTATTTTTTCACCTGCAATCACCCGCACAATATCTCCCGTTAATACTTGCTCTAAGGCTACATTTAGCACTTGGTTATCACGCAGTACATTAGCAGTGATAGGTGTTAGTGCCATTAAATGACGGATGGCTTCACTCGTTTGGTGTTTGGCACGATGCTCTAACCACTTTCCGATAGATACGAAGGTAATAATCACCGCACTGGCCTCGAAATATAACTTGCCATGAGCGGCTTGCCAATCGACAAGAAGCAGGTAACAACTATAAAAGTAGGCAGCACTGGTGCCAAGCGCCACCAAGGTATCCATGTTGCTACTAAAACTTTTTAGACTGAGCCAAGCACCGCGATAATATTTGGCGCCAACATAAAATTGCACCACAGAGGCCAGCGTAAATTCAAGCCACGGATTTAGCGATAACGTCCTACCAAACAACATGAATAGCATCGGTAAGACTAACGGGAAAGTTAATAAACAAGCCACTAGCAATTGCTTGAGTCGTTGTTTGTTTTGCGCTGCAAACTCTTGTTCAACTTGCTCTTGGCGTGCCAATTTATCGCTAGCGACTAACTGTAATTGATAGCCCAATTGTGAGCAAATCATCGCTAGTTCACTGTGTTTTAGGCCACCAGCGACATACTCGACCTCAAGTAGTGATGTAGCTGCATTGGCTTGCACATCAATCACGCCGGGGTGTTGCATTAACAAATTTCTTGTTTTCTTTGCGCAGCCACCACAACTCCAGCCGGTGACTTGAAAGATTTGTTTTTCAAGCCGATACTGATATCCGCCAGCGCTAATACAGCTCAATACATCAGCTAACAAATAGCGATCTAATAAAGATAAGGCGACTTGACCAAGGGTGAAGTTGACCATGGATGAAACTCCAGTAATTTCATTAAGCCTTTTTTGCAATTTGCCAGCACAGCCATTGCAACGCAGCCCTGTGATGTTTAATAACATAGAAGTTGTCTTCATAATTTACTCATTGTGGAACGATTATGTGCTCATCATAAGCATTACCCTAACAGGAAGGTAAAGCGCTTATTTAAATTTTACGCTGTAAAATTGCTTATATACTAACGCATTGTTATGCTTATTTAATCACGTAATAAAGCAACTTTGACAGGATGTTGGACATGTTAATATTTTTTGGTGAACATGAAATTGCACAGCAAGTGAAATCTGGTGAATTTCAATGCCCGATTTGTAATAAGCAGCGAGTTTATTCACAGCATTTAGCGCAATCGTATTTCACTATATTTTGGATTAACGTTGCTAAGCTCGAGAACAGCAGCGATTATTTACGGTGTAATTCCTGTGAGTCTTGCTTTAACCCCTTGATTACACAAGAACCAGACAAATATCGTTTGGCTATCGACAAATCAACAATCTTGCGCTGTTTGTGCTACCTGCTCAGCGGTTACGGTGATACCGTTCATTCGCGAAAACGACTCATTGATCTTTATAAAAATCATACTAAATTAGTCATCTCCACTCAGGACATTGATACCGAGTTAATGTTTATTAATTCAGGTAATTCACCAACGCTGCCTTTCCTGCAAAACGTGTCTAATTTGTTAAGTGCCAAAGCGAAGCAAGTTATCGTATTAGCCTGTTATCAATTTGCGTTAGGCTCGTCAATGATGGAACATCAAGATAGGGTGCGAATAAATACCATTGGCTCATCCATCAATTTGTCGTTACCAGAAGTTGAGTACCTCATCGTGAATAACCCCGGCTGACTTTCGTTTTCTCTGTTACACTGCTGCCGAATTTGAGTAATGAGAATAATAACAGTGGCTAGTTATAACGACGCGCAGCAGGCGCTAATTGAGAAATTTGACAACTTACGTAGTTGGGAAGATCGTTACCGCACCATCATGCGCTTGGGTAAATCTTTGCCAGGCATTGATGCTGTATTAAAAGTTGATAGCGCTTTATTATCAGGTTGTGAAAGTCAGGTCTGGTTTTATGCCAGCGTCGAAAATCAACAGTTACATTTATGCATAGATTCTGACGCAAAAATTGTAAAAGGATTGATATCTTTAATTATTGACGCATTTGAAGGGCTGTCGCTACAGGACATAACGGCATTTGATTGCCAGCAATTCCTGCTCGACTTGGGGTTATTTAATCACCTAAGCCCATCGAGAGGTAATGGCATTAAAGCTATCATTGCCGCTATTAAACAAGCGGCTATACCCGTCATCCTTTAAACCGCAGTTTCATTAAGAAATACGTCCTGTATTTATCCAAAGGACGCCGCTAGCGACGTTCAAAATATTGCCAGAATATTTTGTGTCGGCGGATTAGAATCACAATCACTTAGCTATTGACTGGCTAAGGGCTCAATAAGCTCAGGCGATTCGAACCTTGACGGCTTTGCCTAGAGCGAAAGCAGTGATGTGGGTGCTCAGGTTTTGTCCGGGACTGAAAACCTGCACTGCAATTTCAATGGTCACGGGTATAACGTAATTATTTATTAACGGTCGTTAGCTTTTTAATGACGCGAGCTACAGCCACAAAGCCAAAGCTTGCGGTGACCACCGTTGCGGCTCCAAAACCATTGGCACAATCCATTTTCATTGGCCCATCGCTTTGCGGTTTTTGACTGCAAACACTGCCATCACTTTGTGGATACACCAAGTGCTCTGTTGAGAAAACACATTCAACCTGAAAACGTCGCTGAGGGTTTTTAGTGAAATTGTAATGACGACGTAATTCACTGCGCACTTTTGCGGCCAAGGGATCTTGAAAGGTTTTCGCCAAATCACTTATTTGTATTTTCGTAGGATCGGTTTGTCCACCAGCCCCGCCAACCGTGATTATTTTTATCTTATTGCGCTTACAATAAGCAATTAGAGCAACTTTAGCCTTAATGCTATCAATAGCATCAATGACATAGTCCATGTCTTTGCTTAGCAATTGAGATAGGTTGTCCGGATCGATAAAATCTTCAATTTCATTGACGGTGCAATCTGGATTAATCGCTTTGATGCGATTGCTCATCACTTCAACTTTTGATTGACCGATAGTGCCGCTCAATGCGTGAATTTGACGATTAACGTTAGAGACACATATATCATCAAGATCTATTAAGGTGATCTCTCCCACGGCACTGCGCGCTAACGCTTCTGCGGCCCACGAGCCAACGCCGCCTATACCAATAACACACACGTGTGACTGCGATAGTTTTGCAACGGCTGCTTCACCGTATAAACGCTTGGTACCACCGAATCGAAGATCAAACTGATTAGACATAATTGCCACCTAAAATTTTAACGCGGCAATTATATACCCAAACTTAAGTAAATTTATGATTAATCTGTAGATAGCGTAACTTTTTCTAATAAGGACAACGCAATGTTATTATCATAATACGCCGCTTCATTGATAAATGAGCCATAAACAACGCGATCACCTTGATAGCAAATATCTTCGCCGTCAAAGCTAACGAAAATTGGCTGTCCTGGTTTAATCGGCATAAAATCTTGATCTTGAATATCTTTATGCACCATACCTGCACGGTTACCTTCGGCATCCAACGGCAATTTAATGCTCTCAAGGTAACGATACGCAGTAATACTTTTAGGTAATTGAGGCACGGCGTCTTGATTATGTAACTCTATAAAGTCGAGAATTAACATAGTCATTAACTCCGTTTGCTCAAATACGTCGTGGCGCAATACCGATTGTGGCACGGGGCCAACTTCTATCATCACACTGTCCATGGCGATGCTAGATAGAAAATGATGCTGCTCATTGCTCTTATGATCCTCATCACAAGAGATCATCGCATTGGGCATATGTAACTGCACGTAAGCCGCCAACTGGTTGTAAAACTTACCCTTACTAGTTAGTAAAAGAGTCGGGCCCATGTTGGTGGTTGTGGTATGCATGTCGATAACAAAATCAATACGTGGCTGACCTTTTGGGCCAATCTGTTGATTAATTTCTTTGGCGCGTATTTGCTCAATGCTATTTAGTTGATTATTGCCGAGATCGGTTTGAGAAAAACATCGGTTAAGATCATGCTCAACATAACGCTTGTTCTGAACATACGCCTGAGGATTGGCAAATATCATTTCTGTAGTGAAATTGGATCGTTCAACTAATGCTGTGTTTTTCTGCCATTTTTTTAGTAAATAAATACCTGTAAATTCATTGCCGTGGGTTCCACCAACGATTGCTAACTGTTTTATCACACCAATTTCCTATCAAAAAAAAACGCCTCATTAATCGCTATAGTAGCGAATAATGAAGCGTTGTTTAGACTTTATTGAGCTTAATTAGAGATTATTTATATTTTCTAATTAAATCATCTTCAATTGGACGTACACGTGAAATACCATCTTGGCTTACAGAACGTGCTTTGCGTGGGCTAGCACTAGCTCCAAGCTCAACACTGTTCCACCAGCTTGCGCCAACGGTAAGTGAACGAACAGCAGGGATCTTAGCGAAAAACGCTTCCGTATCTAGTTCAGGCATAATACGTTCGAAAACAAACTTAGCCCTTGGCAATACAGCAGGGTCTGCTACACGACCGCGTTGTCCCCAGAACACTTTTATTGAATGGCCACTTTCACCTTCAACACGAGGATTAGCTACCGCTTCATCACGCTCGATAGCGTATCGAGCACTCATCATCGCTGCATCAAACAAGGTAGCAACGTCTTCTTGAATACTGCTGTAGGCGTATTCAGTTGGCGCGCTATCACTGCTAAAGAAGCCAGCAATATCATCCGGCGTATAAGCTATTTGCTCCGGAGTTTCAGCCTTTCCGCCGAAGTTAACTTGACCTAACGCCATCATCTCTTCGCTGGTTTTAGGATGAGCATTGGTCAATTGCTTAGCAATTGTATTATTTTTACGATTTTGATATTCATCATAAACAGTCTTACCAACAATATTACCAAATGTATTTGATGGGAAAATGTCGTTAGCGTGGGCTAATTCATGATAAAGCAGGGATGCTAAATCAGGCATAATATTATCTGTGGTACGAGTGATGCGCAAATCCTTAGCGTAATAACTACTGGCATACTTATCATTTTTTACATAGCGCCAAGGCATGATGTACTGTAATTTCTTACCAAACTCACCGCGGTAATCTGGCGCAACATCAATAGTATCGCGCTCTTCAGGTGTTAACCACAGGTCATTAGGATCAAGATACATCGCGCCAGTAGCTACCCAGTAATAGGATGGGCGAATATCATAAGAAATAACAATAGCGCTTACCGAACGTAAAAGTTTTTTAAAATCTCCGTTAACATCCTGCTCTTCTAAAAACAGTTTAAAGTTTTTAGCCATCCAAGGGTGCGAAGTCACTACGCGGTTCATGATGTCATCAACAGTTGGTGCACTATGGTCTTGACCAATTAAGTTAATCTTAGACATAGAACAAGGGTTTGAAAAATAGTTAGCGTAAACACAATTCTTCAAGCCTTCGGCCATTGGCGCGCTAGCATTATATGGGCTAACTTTAGCAATCACTTTTTTATAAATAGCAGTGCTTTTAATCGATACTGTATCTTGCACCAATAAATGAACTTTATCGGTATAGGTTTCGCCGTTAGGATGTTTTGCACTAACATCGAATGATAATATACTATCGCTAGACGTTTGCGGCGCGTCAAAGATAGCAACATATTCATTGGTGTTTTTATCATTCATTACTACTGTTGTACCAGCGGTTTGCGTCCAAGTAACGTCGGTATATTTACCACTTACGACTTTACCATCAGCGTCTACCGGTGCGCTAAGTTTAAACGATATTTTGTTGCCTTCTCGTGAGGCAAAATCACGACGAACGTTTAATACGTTACTACGCTCTCCCGTAGTAAAGCTAACACTTTCAGTTAATGTATTACCTGTAGTAGTCGTAAAATCGACTTTAAATGTATAACTGCCCGCTTCCTTAACATCAAATGCCAATACCGCTGAATTTTCTGCCAATAACGTTAGTGTTGGCCCTTCGGTTTGTGTCCATTTAATATCAGAGCTATCAGATTTTTTTTTGTCCAATGTAGCAATCAATGCCACAGACTCATTTAGCATCGGAGATAAGTCACCAGAAATGATAACTTTAGCATCGCTCGTCGTGCCCCCTCCAGTTGTAGTAGTGGTACCACCACCGGTACCGCCGCTACTACTGCCAGAACCGCCACCACAGCCGGTCATTAAACCAGCGGTTACTGCTGCTAGCAGCCAAGATTTAGGCTTCATTATTATTCCTTTGTTTACTTTTTATTAATATACGATAACAAAAGTTACGACAGCGCGTGAAAATATAATGCATTGATAACATTTGCAACACAGATTATAGACCAAAGTGGTTTAATTACCTTTCGCATGGGTATATGCCACTGTGCCATATAAGAATGGTGATCTGGATCATGATTTTTTTTTGCCAAGCCAATGGCGATTAGTGTCGATAAAAATATCAACCAAACCTCAATGGATAACAGCGCGGCAACAGCGCCATAGAAAAAACTCATTTGCGCTGGAATAAATTGCTTGGCTTGAAATACGGGAACACATGCCACCAAATAAGCCCAAGAAATTATCAACATTAGGGGTGCAAACTTGGTGTAGTGACGCGGGCGGCTCTCACCTAACGACAAACATAACAGGCCAACAATGCCCCATGCTAAAACAACATAACTAAAAACTTCAAGATAATTCATTGATAAAACTCATTAATATTAAGGGAAGAACTAAAAATATTCTTTGCGCTGCTCAAATGCCGCGGCAATATACTCTATTAATAGCTTAACCTTTGCAGGTTGGTGGCGAGTATACGTATACAAGGCATAAATGCCCAATATTCTCGTTTGATAATCGCTAAGTAGAGGCAACAATCGCCCCTGTTGCAGGTCTTCATGCACGCTTACTTTTGGCACATAAACGATGCCACCGCCTGCCAACGCCGCTTGGCGTAATACTTGTGCATTATTCGTCGAAAAATTACCACTAATATGAACACTTAAATCTTGCCCATCTCGCACGAAGCGCAAGTCATATGCACCTTTATCCTGATAGGTATATGCTAAACAGTTGTGTTGCGTTAGCTCTTCGATAGTCGCTGGCTGACCAAACTTCGCAATATAGGCGGGCGAACAACAAACTACCCAATGTGAATTTAACAAGGGTTTGCAATGACGCTTGAGTCTTCTAAAACGCCAGTGCGGATAGCAAGGTCAATATGATGCTTCACTAAATCGACGAATTGGTTTTCAAGACGCATATCCACCGATAAATTTGGATGAGCTTGGCAGAAATCTGCACCACTTTAGCTAAAATAAATTCACCATAAATGGTTGGTACCGTCATTTTGATGCAGCCAGATAACTCTCGCTAAAATCACTTAATGTATTTTCGGCGTCGTTCACTTGCTGACGAATTTCCTTAGCATATTGATAAAGTGTTTGCCCGGCTTCGGTTAAGCTCAATCGTCTTGTGGTTCGATATAATAACTGCACACCGAGCTATTGATCCAACTTGCTTATTTTTTTGCTTAACGCAGGCGTAGATATCCCTGCCACATCAGCGGCTTTAATAAAAGATTGTGCTTCGACTACCAGGGCGAATAGTGCCAACTCATTTGCATTCAACATCTTTAGAAATAATAAATTCAATTGCACCGTAAAACCGACTTAAAATGCAGCAAGACAGTAAGTCAGGTTAATTAGCAATAATAAAACAACAATTCTGATTTCAGAGCAGCAATGACTACCACTACATTGATTCATTATCAAGTAAAGCCCAACCGTTGAAAATATTAAAGCAAAACCGTTTGATTATTCTCCAATATGCACTTATCTTTAATGGGTCAGTTTGGTCAAGAGAATATATTTACACTGAAGACGGGATATTAACATTCTGGTTATTTATCACACACTTGAAAGTAAATAGTGCTTTTTCAACAAGCGGTAACTCAAGTCAGTATTTCACATAAAAAATCTTCAGTGATATATATTTCGAAAATATTTAGCGGCGCATTGTCGTCAACAAAAGTTCAAACACAGCCTCTATCCACTCATCTGTCGAATTTCAATTCATTAGCCGCTCTCGATAACACCTTTAACAACAAAGTTCTAAACAAGACCGAACGAGAATGGCTAGCGCAGCACCCAAAAATAACTATTGCGATTGGTGATCATTGGCCGCCACTCAATTTCATCAAAAGTGGGGAAATGGTTGGTTATAATATTGACCTTTTAGCCCAAATTAATGCGAACTTAGGCACCAAATTTTAAACTGTCGTCTACCATGATTGGCCGCATCGCTAGATGACGTAAGAAATGGCAAATTGGATGGGCTATTTGGGTTTTCACGCACTGTCGAACAAGAGCATGAATTCAGTTTTTCACCGGTCTACTTTTTCGCCCCAATAGACATTGTCGTGCCACGTGATAATAATGAGATAGATAATTTATCATCACTAAACTACAAAACAGTGTTAACTTTTAAAGGCTTTGCGATAAATAACACGATTCGCGACAAAGCACCTAACGCGCAATTAGTCTTTATATCGTCAAAAGAACAGGCGATTGACAAGCTACTTAATAACGAGGCAGATGCTGCAATTTCCAGCTTCGCGGCATCGGTAATAAACGACAGTGTCTCCCTAAAAGTCAGCCAACTGATTTAACCTAATCACTTGGTTATTGTGCGATCCAGTTTTGGGTGACTAGCGTTGTAAGACCTTGTTTGATATTGCCCGAAAACGTCGAACCCGCCACAATTTCACCAACACCTTTTGGTGTGCCTGTCATCACTATATCGCCGTCTTCTAAGGTCATAAATGATTGTAATTGTGCCAAAATAATATCCGGTTTATGTAACATCAGTGATTCACCGCCCTCTTGTACAAGCTGCTTATCAATAGATAAACTAAGGGTAAGTTCTTCATCGCTTTGAGGTATCGTAACAAAATGACTAAAAACAGCGCTGGCATCAAACGATTTGGCACGCTCCCATGGCAGCCCTTTATCTTTGAGTGTTGATTGCAACGCGCGTTTGGTTAAATCGATTCCAAAGCCGACAGAGCTAAAACGTCCACCTTGAAATATGAAACATATTTCACCTTCGTAATGTAGGGGTTCTTGTGAGAAACTTTGCAGTTGCGTTGAAATCGCCGAGTTAGTTTTACAAAACACCACTAGTTCGTCTGGAACTTCATTATTTAATTCACTGATATGCGCTGCATAGTTGCGGCCAACACAAATAATTTTACTAGGAATAATATTTTTCCCATTACAGATAACGCTATTCATTTATTCTCTCTATTTTAACTAGCGAAAGACAGGTAACGATTCAGCAATGGATTACTCAAGCGCTTGGGGCTTATCTTATTGATGACTTCTAATGCTGTAACACTGTCACTAATGACCGATTGTTGTTTAGCAGGCATTTCGACAAAAGATTTACTTTGTGAAAACTGTTTTAATTTTAGCAAAGAGTAGTCAATATCTCGATTAAAATTGGAATCTAATTTGGCGGTTTCTACATCTCGTAATATATTTTCGGCGTTGTTCAAAGCTTGTTTAAATTCACTTTGAGTCAGATTTTTTTCATCTTCAAAAACAACACTTTTTTCAAGATCATTTAATGCGTCGGCCAAATTTGTGGTTAGAGTAGTCTGCTTGTTGTCATCCTCCTTAGAACGCTGAAACAGAGAACTTGAAGATAAACTGTCATACTCTTCCGCCGAAATCAGATCATATTCACGAACGCGTTCGAGTAACTCACGACTATCGACATTAGAGAAATTGCCATGACTAAAAAATTCTTTACTGATCGCCGCTAATTTTTGCGAACGGCTCGATAAAGAAAGGTTTTCACCCACGCCTTCGATTTTTTTGTCCAATGACAGTTCGGGTACAGCTGTCAGCTTCTCGACATTCGTGACTGTGTTTTGGTTACTCGCTACATTAGTATTAGCGAGAGAACCGTACAACCCTATATTATTCAACATGATAAATGGCCAATTCATTGACAGTTAAAAGATAACTGCTACCTAAGCAAGTTACGTTCCTTTTATCTGTCTTTCATGACATTTTAATGTTTTTTTATAGAAGCTAGCTCTGTGCAGGAAACAACAGAATCATTAACTAGCTTTCAACCTCACAAACGCTCAACGATAAGTGCAATGCCTTGCCCACCGCCAATGCACATAGTAATTAGTCCATATTGGCCATCAATACGATCTAACTCAGCCAACGTTTTAATGATAAGTATGGTGCCAGTTGCCCCAACAGGGTGTCCCATCGCAATGGCGCCGCCATTAGGATTCACTTTATCTGCGGGAAGATTTAGTTTTTCGCTAACCGCCATGGCTTGTGCGGCAAACGCTTCGTTTGACTCAATAACGTCCAAATCGTTAATGCTCAATCCCGCTTTAATTAACGCCATGTTGACGGCATCAACCGGCCCCATACCCATTAATTCGGGAGCAACTCCAGCAAATGCATAACTAATAAAACGCGCTCTAGGCTTTATGCCACGGTTCTTGGCTTCTTCACAACTGGTCATAACAATAGCCGCTGCGCCATCATTAAGTCCTGATGCATTGCCAGCCGTAACCACACCTCCGTCTTTAAACGCCGGGTTGAGTAAACTTAATGTCGCGATGCTGGTATCACTTCTTACATGTTCATCGTGTGAGAATATTATTTTTTTATGTCCACGTTTTATTTCTATTGGTACGATTTGTTGTGTAAAGCGCCCCTTTGCAATGGCTAAACTGGCTTTTTGTTGACTCAATACAGCATATTTATCAAGAGCCAATCTACTGTAAGCGAATTTTTTAGCGATGTTTTCTGCCGTCATGCCCATGTGACCACTGCCAAAGGGATCGCTGAGAATACCCAGTGTTAAATCAATCACTTTACCGTCGCCCATGCGTAGACCTTTGCGAGAGTTTGGCAACAAATAAGCACCTTGGCTCATACTTTCAGCACCTCCCGCTAATGCGATGCTGCTGTCGCCAAGCATGATTAATTGCGCGGCGCTGATCACTGATTGCACAGATGAACCACATAGCCGATTCACGTTAAATGCTGTTGACGTAACCGACATTCCGACATTAAGACTAATATGGCGCGCCAAATAAACATCTTGTGGTGACGTAGTAATGATATGACCAAATACCGCATGATCGATGTCTTTCGCTGCAATATTTGAACGCTCTATTGCGGCGTTAGCCGCGTAGGTACCCAAGCGATTCGGTGACAACGACGATAAACTACCGCCAAAGGATCCAATAGCGGTGCGCGCACCATCAATAATCACCACATCACTTAGTCTCATGAGTATTCCTTTATAATGTCAATTTAATTTAATCTGTATCCCTTAATGTACAATGTTCGCTATACTGCAAGCAATTAATTTAACCAAATATCAATGGAATATCATGAGTATTCATCCACACGCAGGTAAGCCAGTCCGTGCACAAGACCGAGTCAACTTAGGCCGTTTAGTCAGCGACTATTACATTAAGCGACCTGACATCTCGATTGCAGAGCAACGAGTGAGTTTTGGTACATCAGGGCACCGCGGCAGCGCGTTTAAGCATAGTTTTAATCAAGACCATATTTTGGCTATCTGCCAAGCGGTGGCCGATTATCGTTTAGCGCAGAAATTTAGTGGCCCGTTATATTTAGGAAAAGATACTCACGCACTTTCTGAGCCAGCCTTTAGTAGCGCCCTAAGCGTGCTTATCGCCAATGGCGTGCCCGTTGTAATCCAGCAAGATGAAGGCTTTACGCCAACGCCGGTGATTTCCAGATTAATCATAGCTCACAACAAAGAACATGCTTCACAAGCCGACGGACTGATCATTACCCCATCGCATAATCCCCCTCAAGATGGCGGCATTAAATATAACCCTCCCCATGGCGGCCCCGCTGAAGGTGATATTACAAAATGGGTTGAGCAACGTGCCAATGATATTTTAGCCAACGCGCTGGTTGAGGTTAAGCAGCTACCTATCGAGGATGTAATGTCTTCGCCGCTATTAACACATCAAGATTTCATCAGCTTGTATGTTAAGCAACTGGACCAAGTTATCGATATGGTAGCCATTGCCAAGGCTGGCGTTAAAATTGGTGTCGACCCTCTAGGCGGTGCTGGCATCGACTACTGGCCTGTCATAGCCAAGTACTACGATTTAGATATTACCATTGTTAATGATGTTGTTGATGCTAGTTTCTCGTTTATGCCGCTAGATAAAGACGGCAAAATCCGTATGGATTGCTCATCGCCTTACGCCATGGCTGGCTTGATTAATATGAAAGATAAATTTGATGTGGCCGTGGCCAATGATCCAGATTTTGACCGCCATGGCATTGTCACTAAATCTGCTGGTTTAATGAATCCTAATCATTACCTAGCGGTGTCTATTCATTACTTAATGACGCACCGTCAATGGCCGGCGGACGCGAAAATAGGAAAAACGCTGGTATCGAGTTCGTTAATAGATAGAGTGGCCAACTTAATTGATCGCCCGCTATGTGAGGTACCCGTTGGTTTTAAGTGGTTTGTTGATGGCTTACATGACTCGTCTTTCGCTTTTGGCGGCGAAGAAAGTGCCGGAGCCGCATTTATTGCCCGTGATGGCAGTTGCTGGACCACCGATAAAGATGGTTTCATTATGGCCTTATTAGCCGCAGAAATTATTGCGGTCACTGGCATGGATCCTCATCAACACTACCTTGAGTTGGTCAAAAAACTCGGCGCTCCACACTACGGCCGCATTGAGGCCGTCGCGAATTTGCAGCAAAAGAAAGTACTTAGCCACCTGACAAAAGATGCAGTGACCGCGACTGAACTTGCTGGCGAGCCTATTCTAGAAATTCTAAGCCACGCATCAGGCAATGGCGCAGCCATCGGTGGTATTAAAGTTGTTACCGACAATGGCTGGTTTGCGGCAAGACCTTCTGGCACAGAAGAAATATACAAAATATACGCAGAAAGCTTTATTAGTGAAGATCACTTAGCTCAAATTATTTTACAAGCGCAGGGCATCGTAGATGAGGCCTTTAAGCAAGCTGGCTTATAATTCTTATCCGCTTATATCCAAAACTATTGGAATTGCATTGTAGGTTTTCAGTTCCGGACCTGACGAATCCCCACGAATAATGAAATAAAGATAATCGAAAATAATTAAAAAGAAGGGGAACATTCACGGCATTTTGTGATCTGATCAATTGCGAGATATAACAAATCGGAGAATGCCATGAATGCACAATCAGTATTGCATGAAAACATTGCAAATGCCTGCCCTCAGATCCATAAGGTTCGATTATCATCTTTAATGGCTGCAACCAATGCAGCCTGTCTTTATCAACAAACCTCATTATCAGCGTTAGGTCGAAACCTGATATCAAACGCAAAAACAAAGCATTGCATCAAGCGTATGGATAGATTGCTAGGAAACCCCCTTATTCATGATGAGCGAGCTGGCATTTATAAAGTCATGTGCCAGCAGCTTATAGGCCAAAAAGTTTCCCCCGTTATCTTAGTTGATTGGTCTCAAATTAATGAAGAGTCTGGCTTCCATATATTGCGAGCATCCATTCCTATGGGAGGTCGTGCACTAACACTCTATGAAGAAGTCCACCCAAAGAGTAAAAGCCATAATAGAAAAATACATGGGAAGTTTTTAAAGGCACTAAAATCATTACTTCCATCCAACCTAAAACCAGTGGTAGTTGCAGACGCTGGTTTTAAAAACCCATGGTTTAAGCAGGTTGATAAGCTAGGCTGGTATTGGGTTGGTCGTATCCGACACATTACTCGGTTTTGCACTAAACACTCATCACACTGGCACAAATGTCGCGATATTACTGAGATAGCAACGGCTAAACCTGAATATTTGGGTGAAATAATATTGGCAAAAGGTAATCCACTAGAGTGCTTCGCTCACGTGTATAGAAAACCACTCAAAGGGCGTAAAAAACTCAACCAAGGAAAACGAGCCTCCCGGCGGACAAACAGCTGTATTTATGGAAGAAATCAGCGTGAACCTTGGTTTATCGTCACCAACATGTCGATAAAAATTTTATCAGCCCAGCAGGCTATCAATATTTATCACACGCGAATGCAAATAGAAGAGAGCTTTCGAGATAATAAAAATCAGCGAATAGGGTTAAGCCTTAAGGAGACAAAAAGTCATAGCCCAGAGAGATTACAAGTTCTACTACTTATCGTTGCTTTAGCGTCGATAATTTTATGGGCGGTGGGAAAACTTGCTTATCAGAAGGGTCTACATTTAGCCTATCAAGCGAACACGATAGTAAATCGTGCGGTTTTGTCCTGCTTTAATTTGGGCTTGCAAATTTTAAGAAAAGAAAGTAACTCGATGTCTACCAGAGACTTAAAGTTATTATTCTATAAACTCTATGACTTTACATTTGAGTGGGCTAAGTAATGGCTACGTGGGGATCCCTCAGGTTCCAGACAAAACCTGAGTACCTACATCACTGCTTTAGCTGACTTCCTTATGCCACTGGCATAAGGGTTCTGCTTTCGCTCTAGGCAAAGCCGTCAAGGTTCGAATCACCTGAGCTTATTAAACCCTTAGCCAGTAAAAAGCTAAGGGATTGTGATTCGAGTCTGCCGACACAATATATTCTGGAAATATTTTGAACGTCGCTTGCGGCGGCCTTTAGAGAAATAGGGTCGAGGCAGAACCTTACATCTGCGATGTAAGGAAGTCTGGCGAGCAGTGCGTATTTCTTAATAAGACGCCGGTTTCAAGGATGACGGGGATAGATCATTAACTATTGGCGCTAAAGCAGTTAGAATAGCGCCAAATTTCACCAGCTGGAGAGACCATTATGTCTGTCGCCAAATTATCGCTTTTATTAGCCGCTGTTATTTCATCATCGGTAAGTGCTACTCAGTTATGGAGTGATACTAGCGTCACAGCACTTCATGGCACTAATTATACCGTGGGTGACAATAAACGCAGTGTAATGACCTTTGAACGCGCTAGTGGTCATGACTGGGGAACAACCTTTGCCTTTGTTGACCGTTTGCGTCATCACAACGATACAAACCATGAATTGTACGGTGAACTTGGGTTTACTTACAATGTAGGCGCTGCAAATTACGGCTTTGTTAAGCAACTTTACGCCGCGGGACAATGGGAATTTAATTCAGATAAATATAGTCAGTTTGACAATGTGTTAGCGGGTGCAGGTTTGTCGTTAGATATACCAGGTGCTTCGTACTTCAATGTGACGTTATACCGCCGCTTTAACGAGTCGGGTGGTAATAATAATCAGCTGACTCTAGCTTGGGCATTCCCATTTAGTATGGGAGTCACTTATGATGGTTTTATTGACGCTGTTGATGCTACACGTGCTGGCGTTGCAGGTTATAACTTTACTTCGCAGCTAAAATACGACGTAGGACAGCATATAGGTTTTACAAAAGGGAAATTGTTTGCCGGCGTCGAATATGTTTATTGGCATAACAAATTTGGCATTGATGGAATCATAGAAAAGAATGCCAACTTCCTGATAAAGTGGCATTTATAGTCATCATTTGATGTGTGAACATCGCCGCTATTTCCCATTATAGGCCGAGCGGCGTACAGTTCTTCCTGCTAATCGTGCATCAGGAAGATAGAGAAATCTTGCTGCGGCGTCGTCATTTCAGCGTTTAACACAGTCTTAAACGGTAATTGGTAGTCCACATCACCACGGATCACAACCGGCGGCTCTAATCTAGTTGCACCATCAGTTTCGTAGTTACCTATCACGTTACCTAAAATAATGTTTAGAAATTCGCAACCTGAATCAATGTAAACATCTTCTAGTTGGCTAACATCCATACCTAAGAAGGCGTTACCAATGCTTATGGCAAGTTCTTTATTTAATACCCAGCCAATTTTAACTGGTTCAGGAATATGCATGATTTGAGATATAACGATATGTTCAGCGTTAGTCACCGCTTTAACCAACGTTGCATCAGCAACCTGTACTGATATTTTCGGCATTCGCGTAAAGTTACGACTAGATATTTCTAACACTTCTTTAAATAGACGCTTGTATTGATGATTTTCAATTAACTCATCAAACTTAATGTTAGTTTTATTTTTCAGATCAGCATGTTCAGCCAATTCACTTGTTACAACTTCTTCCGAAATAAAACCTTGTTCGACTAAAATCTCACCAAAGAATTTACGCAGTTCTTGTTGAGTATGAAATAAAAGTTCAACTTGTGAATCCGTCATAAATCCTAAAGAAATAGCCAATGAACCAAATCTTTGGTCAGTACGCTGTTGCTCTAAGTTGACTTGTTCGGCTTGAGTTTCATTGAGAAACCCCTCATTTATCGCCAATTGGCCCAAACTGGGGTTTGCTTTTTTTTGCAATTCGATAGCAAGCGATAGCTTCTGCGTACTTAACAGGCCTTTTTCGTATAAGAATTGGCCAAAAAATTTGGTAGACATGAGTAATACCTTATACAGTTTGAGCGGTAAGTGATTGGCTGACGATATCAAGTTCTCGTTGCAGAACTGATACTTCGTATGGCTTTTGAATATAAGCCTTCGCGCCTAAATCCATACAAAACTGTCTATCATCCAATGAACCCAACGAGCTACAAATGATGACATTTGCGTCGGTGTCTAATTCCGTACGGATTTTTTTCAGTGTTTTCTTTCCGTCTAGTACAGGCATCACTAAGTCTAATAAAACAACATCAGGCTTGTGCTTTAAGAATTTTTTAACTCCATCTTTACCGTCTACAGCTTCCGCAACAACTTCATGACCGAGGCTGGTCACTAATTGGCTAGCCATCATGCGCATTACCAACGAATCATCTACAATCAAGATACGTAGTGGTGTCATATTTTTCTCCTTAAAAATATCACTCTCAAACTTTAAATATTCACGCTACATTGAATAACGCTCTCCGCGCTATATTTATATCAAAGTAGGTTAAATCATAAACATCTATTTTACCAATGTCCAGAGATAATGCTTATAGCTTAATAAACATACAAACTAATCTTATCGGCTTTTAAAAACCAACCATTAGGGTTAAGTAAAACACTTTATCCACCCAAGATATTCTGACCACAAACTCGAATAACATTGCCTGTAATACCGCTAGATTGCGGGGCAGCTAAAAAAGCAATGGTTTCAGCAACATCGATTGGCAAACCGCCTTGTGACAATGAACACATCCTGCGTCCCAGAAAACGGGGCATGACAGGCATTTTGTGGGTCATTTCAGTTTCTATAAACCCTGGTGCAACCCCGTTAATCGTAATCTTATTGACGGCTAACGACTCTGTCATTGAGGTGACTAAACCTATAACACCGGCCTTAGACGTGGCGTAATTAGTTTGGCCTGCATTGCCAGCAATGCCACTTATCGACGATAAAGCAATAATGCGTCCTTGCTGCGCAATGTACTTATTTTCAAGTAAATAATCGTTAATTCGTTCAATAGCACTAAGATTAATATCCATTAAGACATCCCATTGAACAGGTGCCATTTTGGCTAATGTTTTATCCTGAGTGATACCCGCATTATGTATAATGATATCCAATGGCTGCCCAGCGGCCTGCATTATTTGGGTAGCGGCATCATCTTGCGTAATATCAAGTAAAAGCGCTTGGCCGTTAACGGCCTGCATCGTTTGCATCAATTGTAATTTAGAACTAGGAACGTCTAGGCCGATGACAAATGCTCCATCTCGCGCTAATATTTTAACAATAGCCGCACCAATGCCTCGGGCAGCACCGGTCACTAATACTCGTTTCCCCGCTAAAGGTTGTTGCCAATCACCTAATTCACATCGCACTGGAGACACCGTAATAACCTGCCCAGTTACGAACGCGCTTCGCGCTGACAGTAAAAAACGTAATGGGGAGGCTAGCTCTTGTTGAACATTTTCTGGTAAATAAATTAGGTTTGCCGTTGTGCCTTTACGCCCAACCTCTTTAGCCAACGCTTTAATGAATCCCACTAGCGCTCGCTGCGCCGTGGCACTCTTTACGTCGGTAAGCGCCTCAGGGCATAGGCTCAATAACACAATTTTTCCGTTGCGTTCTAGTCTTTTTAAATGCTGATTAAAAAAAGTGTAAAGCTCGTTTAAGTCTCGGCTGTGGCGTATGCCTGTTGCATCAAAGACTAACGCTTTCACGGTGCAATGCTCGTTGAGTTTAATAACATTATCACCAAGAATTTGATGAATAATTGGGGTTAATGCTGATTTCTCATTGATGAGGATATGACCAGCTATCTCACTTGGATTTGAAGTCGCTCTTTGCAACACAGGCGGGATAGGTAAACCCAATGCAGATAAAACTTGCTTACCCCACTTTGTATTTGATAATTTTAGGTAGCGATCGCTCATTTTAATATCCAACATTGTCACTGATGACGAGACAGTAACGGTTTTTAACCAAAAATTCAAACCATCATAGTCGTCGTATGGCAACCTGTAGCAATTTCGTTGTTGACCTCAAATCGTTGCTTTAGACCAAAGCGAACCAGGTTAATCATACCGCCCTGCTCTAAAAATCCTTTATGTGAACCGACAGTAAAAACAGGGCTGTCTGTCAGTTTTTCGAATATAATGCTTACGGCCTTAGGTTCAGTCGTGGCAATAAATAATACTTGGCATCGGGCGATAACCTCCTCAACATGCGTCATTTTATGAACAATAACTCTACGTTGATGCACCTGTTTATCCTTCAGCACATCTAATGCCACGGTGATATCATTTCCCCCAAGACTGCAAAAACCAATATTGTGTCCCGTATATTGTGGCCATTGGGTAAACTTTGCAAATTGATAAATGAGCGCTACTTTTATGTTGTTAACATTGCGTGACGCGAATGCTGTTGTTGGCATCATAAACGCTGATAATATAAAATAATCAGTAGTGTCTTATTCTTAAAACTAGTCATGCCCACCCCTTAAAACGTCACTTGCCAGCCAATTCGACATGTTAAATATTGCTTTAATTGCAACCTGTTAACATTCTCTGAGATTGGCTTCTCTATTTCAAAACTTAATCGATGCCCTTTTAACGCAGAATAATCAAACGTAACATCACTGCCCAACACAACGTTCATGTTCTTACGACCACTCCATTGCTCATTAGCAGGTGCTGTTTAGACATCTCCGATAAATCTTTGTCAGTGCCTGTTATTAGTCCTGATTGCTGATAATGAAGCTCGCCATATAGTGATATATTATTACTTAAACTATAATGAAGCCAAGATTTAGCACTAAATAGATAGCCTTTCTTATAGCCTTGACTATTCGTTTGTCCACTTAATCGATGAAGCAGTTGTCTGTTCTGGTCAAGTCCAACCGGACACTTTCTTTAGAGTATTTTCATATGTAGTCTAGTCGGTTGCGCTATTTTAAATATCCAATCATGCTTTAAGCTTCAAAAAAAACGTTCTACAACAGCATTATCCCAACACGCACCAACATCACCCATACTCGAACGAATATCATAGCCCCTCAATAAACGTCGAAAGTCTTTACTGGTGTATTGCGAGCCGCGATCACTATGAAAAAGGAGCCCCTTTGGCGGCTTCCTTAGCTTATACGCTCGCGTTAAGGCTTTACTTATTAAGTCAGTAGTCATTCGTTTGGCTATCTCCCAGCCAATAACCCTACGGCCGCACAAGTCCATGACAATCGCTAAATACATCCAGCCTTCAAATAGGTGATATCGCCCGCCCAAACTTGATTAGAGCGATAGGGTTGAAATTTAGATTAAGCAGATTAGGTGCCACTGCATCACTATGATTACGTTTCGTTGTCACTTTATATGCCAGTCTCTGCGTGACATATAGATTGTGCATTACCATTATCTTGCGGACTTTATATCGTCCAACAGCAAAGCCTTCTACGCGCAATTTCTTCATCAATTCACGGCTACCCAGGCTCTCGCGGCTTTTTACAAAAAGCGCTTTAGCACGTCGATGTAACCGTAACGTTTCAGCCGTAATTAATATTCCCGGTCGCTT
>JABSRV010000220.1 GCA_013214905.1 Psychrobium sp.
CATTTGTGATACCAGTTGCATTCAAGAGTTGAACATTTTTCACGGTCTAAACAAATGATAGCGGCGTTATTTATTTTCTTTGTAGAATAACTACATACGTAAATAAATGCCTTGCTCTAATTCGTTTATCCTCGTTACAAAATTGGTCACTTCATTAATACAATTGGTATAATTATTAAAATTGGCCAGTGCGCGTTATACGCTCGGCACCAATTTCACCAGAATACTTTGTAACTGTAACAACGGATTTAAACTTGGACTATTTTTAAGCTGCTTTTTAAGCCCGGCTAAATCACTGCCAAAACCAAGCATTGCATGCACAGGCAGCCCCTTAACTAACGCTTGTTGATCACTGCTTATCAAGTTATCGCTTTTGGGCGCAACGCCCAACAAGCCCTTAACAATGTTATTGCTAATAAGCTGTAATAAACCAATCGATTGCTGTGCGTTAACGCTGTCTTTCTCTTTTAAGGCATTAATAAGCGTTAATACCGCCATATTGCCATTAGTATTGGCGCCTCGTGTAGCGTTTGCGCCTGGTTTAGCCGTTGCACACTTAGCCAGTAAATCGATAAACAAATCACAAATCAAATCGGTATTAACGAAACTGTCTTGCTCTAACGCGTGCAATATTTGCAATGGCGCATATTCAAACATCGCCATTTGACGTGGCGATACTTGTTGTCCCGATTTTTTAGCTAACCAGGCGGCTAGATTATTGGCGCTAGGCACTTTAATCCGGCACTGGTAACAACGACTGATAATAGTCGCCGCCAACTGAGAATGTTGCGAGCTGCTCAACAGAAAATAAACATGTTTTGGCGGCTCTTCTAATACCTTTAATAATGCGTTGGACGCCGATACCGTTAACAAATGAAGTTCGTCAATCACCACGATGCGCCGCTTACTCACCAACCCACTGTTAAGGATTTTCTTACTGATAGTACGGATTTGCTCTATGCTGATCTGCGCTTTGTTATCAATGCGCTGCACGCGATAGATATCGGGATGGGTACTACTTTGATGTAATAAACACTGCTGGCACTGGCCACAAGCTTTGTTTTGCACCGGCGACTGACAGTGAATTAGCTCAACTAAACGATCAACCAATTGCGATTTACCCATGCCAGACGCGCCGCACAATAAAATGGCATGATGGAGTTTATCTTGCGAAAAATCCTTGCTTAACGTTTGATAATTTTCCCGTAACCACGGGTATAAAGATCGCCCTTGCGTGCTCATTATTTGTTTTGTCCAGGTGTATGGCGCTTAATAAATTTAACCAATACCGCTTCAATATCGGCTGCAACCTGCTCGATAGTTTGTGATGCGTCAATAAGTATTACGCTATCATCATCGGTTACGGCTTGAAGATAGACCGCCCGTGCGCGCTCAAAAAACGCTAACTCATTTTGCTCAATGCGATCTAGCGCGCCGCGCGCTTTAGCGCGAGACAAACCAAGGCTTGGATCAATATCTAAATACAGGGTTAAATCCGGCTTAAAGTCACCCAATACGGCCTGTTTTATTGGCGTGATAAAATCAGCCAAACCACGACCACCACCTTGATACGCTTGTGAGCTTAAATCATGGCGATCACCCACTACCCATTGTCCATTAGCAAGGGCTGGTTTAATCACATGTTCAACCAACTGACTGCGCGCTGCGTACATTAATAACAATTCACTTTGCGTGGTCAGCTCTTCATCGGGGTGCGGCTCTTTAACTAGCGTGCGCATCATTTCAGCGAGCGGTGTACCGCCAGGTTCACGAGTCGCCACAACATTTTCAATGCCATTGTTGCTTAAGACTCTTTTAATGCTGGCCAGTGCGGTTGATTTACCCGCGCCTTCAAGCCCTTCTAATACTATAAATTTGCTCATATTTTACATCATTCCGATCTGTTATTTTTTATTCTTCATTTTTGCCAAATAATGCTTTAACGCCAAATTATGCTGCTTTAACGTACGTGAAAAGCGATGGCCACCATCACCGGTAGCAACAAAATAGAAATAATTGCTACTCGCTGGGTTAAGCGCCGCCTCGATAGCGGGCCAACTTGGCATCGCAATCGGGGTTGGTGGTAATCTTTTGATAACATACGTGTTGTATGGGTTTTTGTCACGTAAATGTCGACGCGTAATATCACCGTGATAGTTCTCGCTAACACCATAAATCACCGTTGGGTCGGTTTGTAAACGCATGCGTTTGTTTAAGCGATTAATAAATACCGAGGCGATCATTTTTCGCTCACCGGCAATGCCGGTTTCTTTTTCAATAATCGAGGCCAAGATCAGCGCTTGATAGGCATTTTTGAACGGCAGATTTGCTTGTCTGTTTTTCCATGCGTTTGCCAGTTTTTGATCAAGGACCTTTGCCGCACGGCGTATGATTTTTGCAGCAGGCGTTTGCGCGGTAAAATTATAAGTGTCTGGAAACAAGCGCCCTTCTATCGCTGAATTAGGGTAAATATTGCTGTCTAGCGCCGCGACATTCTGTTGCGCCGCGTCCATTTTAGTCACTTGCTTCGCGCCATAGGCTGCTTGTGTTTCTTTTGAGTCAAATGCAAGCGCATCGCTTTGCACATGTTGGTGATTACGCAACGTCACTAACCAATCGTTAAAGTTAGCCCCTTCAACAAAGGTAATTGAAAACTGTGCTTCTTTGCCACTGCTTAATAACTCAAACAAGGATATGGGTGTTAGCTCGCTATTTAGTTGATAACTGCCACTTTTTATCCCGGTTAATTTAGGCTGCTCCATAAAAATGAGTTTGTAAGGACGAATATCCTTAATAACGCCTTTATCTCGCAGTCTTCTAAGTACTTTTGTTGCGTTATCACCATCATGTACTGTAAATAATTGTGCGGGGAAATTCGCAATCGGCTCACTGATAAATGTCTGATACCACTGATAACTAATCGTTAATCCACCAAGAATCATTGTAATGAGTAACAACAAAAAAAACGCGATTCGTTTTTGCCAGCGCCTTGGCTCTTTTTCACTGTTCACTCGATAGCTCACTTTTCATCTGTATTTGAAGGTCAGCGCAAACGGCCCCTTGGGCAAAGCTCTGCTGCGCGATTTTAATTACTGGCACCACTTCCATCAAACTATTGCAGCAAAAGACTTCATCTGCCGCCATCAAATGCGTGATCTCGGCGCGGACAATTTCTACTCGATAGTCTGTTGCTTCAAGCAACTCAAGTAGTCGCGCTCGCATTACACCGCATACACCAGCAACACTTAAATCCGGCGTATAGATAGTGCTATCAGTTACCCAAAATAGATTGGCCATGTTGGTTTCAACCACAAAACCTTGGCAATCTAAAACTACGGCGTCAAACCAATGCTTCGCGTCAATCTCTTGTTTAATGAGGACTTGCTCTAAACGGTTAAGATGTTTTAGTCCAGCGGTTAGCGGATTAATGCCTAATGCCACCGTGCTAATGCCTAAGCTAAGCCCATCATTAGCTAACGTAGCATAGGTATTGGGGAAATCACTGACACTAACCAATATATTGGCTGACTTGCAATCTTTGCTGCTATAACCACGGGGGCCTTGACCGCGTGTTATCAGCACCTTGATCACGCCATGTAGTTTTTCTTTTGCAATGTTGATTAGCTGGCCTTGCAAGGCGAAAAGATCCATCTCTGGCATAGACAATCGTTCGTTGGCGTCACTTAAGCGGCTTAAGTGTTGAACAAGAAGGCAACACTGGCCATTGGCAACTTTAATGGTCGTAAAATGACCATCACCATAACTTAGGCCGCGATCAAAACAACTTATTTGATCGCAAACTTGTCCGTTAAGCCAGCTCGTCATTATTTATCGTTACCGATACGGCTTGCGTCTGCACCAGATTGATCTTTATATTTAGCGTCTTTACGTTTGTTATAAGGACGCTGCGCTGGACTGGATAATATTTCAAAATTAAGCGCGCCAATAGGCATGCCTGCACGCAGTGCCAAGGGCAATTTACCCGCGTTAAAAAATTCAAGTACAATGTTGCCTGACCAACCGGGATCGATACGATGCGCGGTAACGTGCACCATCAAACCAAGGCGTGCAAGGGAAGAACGACCATCAAGCCAACCGACAATGTTGTCTGGCAATGTGACAGACTCTAGCGTCATCGCCAGGGCCAACTCACCAGGGTGCAAAATAAAAGGTTGATCACCTTCTAACACAATTTCATCACTCATCACAGAATCAAGCGCGATTTGAACGTCTTGCTTAGGACCACTGATATCAATGAATGGCGCATTGTGCCCTTCAAATACTCGAAATTTATTGCCCAAACGAATATCTACGGTCACACCGCTGATGCTTGCCGGATCAGGAGCTGGCGTAATAATGATCTTTTTGTCGCGCAAATGTTTTTCTATATCAACATCGCTTAAACGCATGTCATCAATTCCCTATTTAGCGATTTAATAATCGATTGATTTCTGACTTCAACATTTCGATAGCGATGCGGTTTTTGCCACCGCGTGGCACGATAATGTCGGCATATTGTTTTGATGGTTCAATAAATTGCAAGAACATCGGACGTACAGTTTGCTGATATTGCTCAAGCACTGATTCCATAGTGCGGCCACGCTCTTGTACGTCACGAGTTAAACGACGGGTCAAACAAACATCAAGCGGTGCATCCATGTAAATAGAGGCATGGAAGAACTTTCGCAGTTCTGGATTAGTTAGCAACAAGATGCCTTCTAACACGATAACGCGCTTATTGCCCATCGACAACGTTTGCGGCAAACGGGTATGAGTAGAATAACAATATTGCGGCAATTCAACTTTTTGACCATTTTGCAATTGCTTAAGATGACTCATTAACAAGTCATGCTCTAACGATGCTGGGTGATCGTAGTTAGTTTTAACACGCTCTTCCATCGCCATATGGCTTTGGTCACGATAATAATAATCTTCGTTGATTACCCCAATTTGTTCACTGCCTACCTCATCTATTAACTCGTTAATGATGGTTTGTGCCAACAGGCTTTTGCCAGATGCCGACGCGCCGACAATTGCTATAAATATGCATTCTTTCATTTTCTTCTCCGATAACAATTGCTTGGGTATTGTTACTATCATCTAATGTGGTAACTTTGATTTTTTCTAATTGCCCAATCCGTTGGTAGGTAACCCTAACTATTGACTAAACACCATGCTCTCAATGCTCAAATCACTTTCATTTAATTTTATCGCTACATTTTGTGCAATGGCCAAATAGGCCAACGCGGCGTCTGACTGCGGGGCACAAACCATCGTTGGCGTGCCACTATCGATATGGCGACCAATGTCACCATCCAATGGTAAATGTCCCAATAAATCAACATGATTATATTGAGCTAATTGTTCACCGCCAGCTTGACCAAACAAATGATCTTGATGGCTACATTGCGTACAAACATGGTAGCTCATGTTTTCAATGACCCCTAATACCGCCACGTTTACTTTTTTAAACATGCTAATGCCTTTTTGGGCGTCATGCAGTGCCAAGTTTTGCGGTGTGGTGACAATGACCGCGCCAGAGACTGGTACATCACTGGCCATGGTTAACTGAATATCACCAGTACCGGGCGGCATATCAACAATCAGATAATCGAGATCGCCCCATCTTGTTTCATAAATTAATTGCGATAACGCGCGAGATGCCATGGGACCGCGCCATACCATCGCATCATCTTTATCAACCAAAAAACCCAACGACATTGCTTCTATGCCATGCAATACCAAGGGTGATAACAATTTACCAT
>JABSRV010000221.1 GCA_013214905.1 Psychrobium sp.
TGACGCAGACGAGAAAAAAGCTCGCGTCGCAGCCGCAATAGCCCGTGCTAAAGAAAAAAGAGCCGCCGCTAAGCAATCGCAAGATGTGCCAGCAACTGATGCCAGCGCACCTGATGATAGTACTTCTGTTACCAACACTTCTAACGACAGTGACGCAGACGAGAAAAAAGCTCGCGTCGCAGCCGCAATAGCCCGTGCTAAAGAAAAAAGAGCCGCCGCTAAGCAATTGCAAGACCTGCCATTAAATGATGACAGTGCAACTGATGATAGTAACAAGGAAGACACAACAGATACTGAACGGCCAAGCGCTCCTGCAGCCAATGACGCAGACGAGAAAAAAGCGCGTATCGCAGCGGTAATTGCTAAAGCCAAGGCAAAGAGATTGGCTCAACAAAATGACAATAACTCACATTCTTAAGGTGCGCATTCATGTTTTTATCCGTTTCACCATCGCCACATAGAGTCGGCCACGCCAACGTTAGCGCAGTGATGCGCAACGTTGCCTTGGCAACCTTGCCTGGCGTTGCGACCTTATTCTTCTTTTTTGGCTACGGCGTATTAATTCAAATCGTATTATGCGTATTAACAGCGATGCTAACCGAAGCTTTCATCTTAAAAGTGAGAAAGCGCGCAATCACGCCAATCTTAAAAGACAATAGCGCGCTGCTGACCGGCCTGTTGTTAGGCATTTCTATTCCGCCGTTAGCACCATGGTGGATAGCCGTAATTGGCGTGGCGTTTGCGGTGATTGTTGCCAAGCAATTGTATGGCGGTTTAGGTTTTAACCTGTTTAATCCGGCAATGATTGGTTATGTGGTATTACTAATTTCGTTTCCGGTGGCAATGACCAATTGGCCGGTGCCGTTTGAGATTAGCCAATATCAGCTAAGCTTCTTTGATCACCTTAGCGCAATATTTACCGGAGTGACCAGTGGCGGCCTTACCGTTAACGAGCTACGCCAAACCGTAGATGGCGTGACCATGGCCACCCCGTTAGACAGCCTAAAGACTGATTTAACCTTGGGACTAACCAGTAGCGAGAGTCAGACTAAAAACGTCTTTGGATCATTCGCAGGTCTTGGCTGGGAATGGGTTAACATTGCATTTTTAGCGGGCGGTTTGTGGCTGCTAAAACTGCGGGTTATTCGCTGGCACATTCCAGTAGCGGTTATTGCTAGCTTAATGTTTTTCTCGTTTATTGGTTACATCTTAAACCCAGACAGTCATGGCACTCCACTGTTTCATTTATTAAGCGGCGCGACCATGTTTGGTGCATTTTTCATTGCTACCGACCCAGTTACCGCAGCCACCAGCAACAAAGGACGTTTATTATATGGCGTGATCATTGGGTTATTGCTGTACGTCATTCGAAACTATGGCGGTTTTCCAGATGCCCTAGCCTTTGCGGTGTTACTCGCTAACATCACCGTGCCGGTCATCGACTATTATTCTAAACCGACGACCTATGGTCATCGGAAATAAGAGAGTCTTCTATAATGAAAAAAATCATTACTAAAAATGGACTGATTTTAGCCGCCTTTGCGCTGGCTGTGACCGCGATTGTTGCGCTAACCCATCAGGCGACAAAAAATGAAATTAGCGAGCAAGAACGTAAACAATTACTGCGTATTTTAGATCAGGTTATTGACGAAAGCAGCTACGACAATGCACTTTACAAGCATTGCGTGCCTGTATTGTCTCGTCAATTTTTAGGTCGCGACAAGCAACAACGTACATTTATTGCCTTGAAAGACAATCAGCCTGTTGCTATCGCCATTGAAACCACGGCGCCAAATGGTTACAGCGGCAATATCAACATGTTAGTGGGTATCAGTAAAATAGGTGTGGTGCTCGGCGTCAGGATCCTAAGCCATCAAGAAACGCCAGGGCTGGGCGACAAGATTGATTTAGCGAAATCATCTTGGGTCGAAAGCTTTAACAACAAAAGCAGCAACGGCGCTAAAGATCCTACTTGGCAAGTAAAAAAGGACGGCGGCGAGTTTGATCAATTTACCGGTGCAACGATCACGCCGCGCGCAGTGGTGCAGGCCGTTAACAAAAGCCTAAGCTTTTTTAAGAATAATAAAGACTTATTATTTACCAGCGCCGAGCGCTGCGGAGAACAATAATGAATCAATTCAGTGAACTAACGTGGCAAGGCTTGTGGAAAAACAATCCGGGATTGGTACAACTTTTAGGCTTGTGCCCGCTATTGGCGGTGACCACTACCCTAACCAATGCACTGGGCATGAGCGTTGCCACCATTTTAGTGATGGTAGGCTCTAACATCACCGTGTCTTTGGTGCGCCAATGGATCCCACGTGAAATACGTATTCCAATATTCGTGATGATAATCGCTGGCTTTGTTACCTGTGTGCAACTGCTCTTTAATGCTTATGCCTATGGTTTGTATCAATCGTTAGGCATATTTTTGCCGTTGATCGTGACCAATTGCATCATTATTGGGCGTGTCGAAGCGTTTGCCTCTAAAAACGCGGTTATCCCTTCTGCTTATGACGGTTTCATCATGGGCGTAGGTTTTAGCCTTGTCTTGTTGTTATTAGGCGCGGTTAGAGAAATATTAGGCCAAGGCACCTTGTTTGACGGCGCCGACTTATTATTAGGTGATTGGGCAAGTATATTACGTATAGAGTTTATCGAGTTTGAGCAGTCCTTTCTTTTTATCATGTTACCTCCGGGTGCATTTGTTGCTTTAGGACTTATTTTAGCCCTTAAGAATAGCCTTAATGCCAAAGTAGAAGCGGCTGTAGTACCGGTACAAATCATTGAAAAACCAGAACGCGCTCGTATTAACAAGGTTAGTTAATCAACCTGACGATGAATCACCATAGGCACAATGATGAATAAATTAAAACGACAGCAAATGCTAGAGATTTTACGCGATGACAATCCTCATCCCGAAACAGAATTAGAATTTCAATCGCCATTTGAATTGCTCGTCGCGGTAACGCTGTCGGCACAGGCAACCGATGTCAGTGTTAACAAAGCCACCCGTAAATTATTTCCGGTGGCTAATACGCCGCAAGCCATTGTTGATTTGGGCGTTGACGGACTCAAACAATACATTAAAACTATCGGCCTATTTAACACCAAAGCTGTCAACGTGCATAAAGCCTGTAAAATGCTGGTTGAACTGCACAACAGTGAAGTGCCGCAAAACAGAGAAGCGCTTGAAGCCCTGCCCGGTGTTGGCCGAAAAACAGCGAACGTAGTGCTAAATACTGCGTTTGGCTGGCCTACTATCGCGGTAGACACCCACATTTTTAGAGTGGCTAATCGCACTAAATTAGGCATGGGTAAAACCGTTGAGTTGGTCGAGAAAAAACTCTTAAAAGTGGTGCCAAAAGAGTTTTTAGTCGACGTGCATCATTGGCTTATTTTACTGGGCCGTTACACTTGCGTCGCCCGCAAACCTCGATGTGGATCTTGCATCATCGAAGACTTATGCGAGTTTAAAGATAAAACTGAGATATAATATTTGGTCACGGATTTAAAGGAAGCAACAATGAGATTTTTACATACCATGTTACGGGTTGGCGATTTACAACGCTCAATAGATTTTTATACCCAAGTCTTAAAAATGCGTTTGCTGCGGCAGTCGACCAATGAGCAATATCGCTACACCCTCGCCTTTTTAGGGTACGACGATGAAAGCACAGGCACTGTATTAGAGCTAACGTACAACTGGGACACCAGCAGTTATGACATGGGCACGGCCTTTGGACATTTAGCCATTGGTTGTGACGACATTTACGCCACTTGTGATGAATTGAGCCGAGCTGGTGCTAATATTTGTCGTGCGCCAGGGCCTGTAAAAGGTGGCAGCAGCATTATTGCTTTTGTTGAGGATCCTGACGGTTACAAAATTGAACTGATCGAGCGCAAGTAATTGACCAGTGTAGACAGCGCATTCGGTCTACTCCTCTCGTGGTTTTATTAATAACCACGGTTCATGGTAATGACCACTCGGCGGTTACTGTCTCGCCCTTGAATCTTTACATTTGGCGCAATATGGCGTTTCTCGCCAAAGCCGTTGACCACAATCTTGTCGCCTGCAATACCAGCGTCTTGCAGGGTCTTTTTCATGTCGTTGGCACGTTGTTTTGATAATTGTTTATTCTTTTCTCGACCACCATAACTGTCCGTATAAGAGTCAACCAAAATCAATTCCATTTCTGGCTCATATTTCAAATAATCTTGAATCATCTTAAGTTTGTTTCTAGAACGGCGATCTAAGGTATTACTATTCTTTAAGTAATTTAGGGTGGTAAACGCGATGTCATCAAAACTGTATCGTAGTAACTGACTAACACAATCCATGAATTGAACATGTTGCGGCGCAAAGTTTACCGACGAGACACTCACCGACACAGAATCTGCGTCGTTATACCAATCTTGATAATAGAACGTTGGCTGCATGCCTTTCTCTAGCTCATTGAGCATGATCCACGCGTGTTTATTAAGCACCTCGCCGTCAAACTCTCTAAAATATTCAAGGTTAGTAATATGGCGAGAGCCTTGTCCTGTTTTCCATTGCGGTGGCATTGAGCGTAATTCAACTTCAGTACGCTGTGCAGGCTTTTGCAGCATGTCTAATGCAAAGTCTAAATTGGTATTTTTATTAGCAACACTAGAAAAATTCACTTTACCAAAACGAGGGATCTGATGTTCGAGCACGCAAGCAGTCGGCGTATTTTTAACTAACGACCAATTAGATTGCTTAATAGTCGCCGAATAGTGGCGCATCATGGCGTTAGTTGGCATGCACAATGTCATGCCGACAATAGTGGCTAATGCCAATGTTGAAACCTTGCTTATCATAAGTCTCTCTCGCTCAAACAAATATCTAGATTAAATAAGATATCGGCCGCAATGAAAAACACTTTAGCCTATCAATTAAATAAATACGCGCTAGCCCTACGGCAAATAATCTTAGATAATAGTGCCATCATCAAATATTAATAAGTTAATCATGCCTGCCTCAAAAGAGCATCTATTTAGTAAACGTTTTCGTGGATATTTCCCTGTTGTTATCGATATTGAAACCGCTGGTTTTAACGCCAAGACCGACGCAGTATTAGAACTTGCCGCCAGCATTTTAAACATGGACGATGACGGTGTACTAACCATCGCCAAGACGCATCATTATCATATTGAACCTTTTGAGAACGCCAATTTAGAGCAAGCCTCGTTAGACTTCACCGGCATTGACCCATACAACCCATTGCGTGGCGCGGTTAGTGAAAAAGACGCGTTGCATGACTTGTTCAAGCATGTACGCAAAGCAATGAAGGCCGTTGATTGTCATCGAGCGATATTAGTGGCGCATAATGCGGCATTTGATCAAGCATTCTTTAAAGCGGCAACCGTGCGCAGTGGCCTTAAACGTGACCCGTTCCACCCTTTTGTGACGTTCGACACCACAACCTTGTCAGGACTAGTGTTGGGACAAACCGTATTGGCAAAAGCCTGTATAGCCGCTGGCATCGACTTTGACAACAACGAAGCCCATTCAGCGCTTTATGATACAGAGCGCACCGCCGAGTTGTTTTGTCACATAGTCAATAAGTGGCAAACCTTAGGCGGATGGCCGCTAGCGGTGCCAGACGCAGAAGAATCTGATCAAAGCTAACCGCGAGAATACAAAATAAGTGGCGTAAAAATCTTTGCGCCGCGCCTAGCAAATCATAAAGTCATTACCTAAGCTTTAGCTTCTATAC